>DATHJM010000223.1:0-12362 GCA_035489775.1 Burkholderiales bacterium | reverse complement strand
GGCACGAGCGCCGTCCCCAGCACCGCCAATGGCAGAAGGCGGAGCGCCCGCAGGAGCTTTCCGCCAATCGCCATGGCGCCCGCGCCTCAGGCGTTCTCGATGTGCGCGGCCGCTGCCGCTGCTTCCGCCTCGGCTGCGGGCGTGCCTTCCTCGAACAGCTGCGCCGGCGGCGCGTTCTTGCGCGCGTTGTGGTATGCCATGCCCGTCCCCGCCGGGATGAGCCTGCCGACGATGACGTTTTCCTTCAGCCCGCGCAGGTCGTCCTTCTTGCCCATGATCGCGGCCTCCGTGAGGACTCGCGTGGTCTCCTGGAACGAGGCCGCCGAGATAAACGAGTCGGTCGACAGCGACGCCTTGGTGATGCCGAGCAGCATGTAGCTGAAGGTCGCCGGCTTCTTGCCCTCGGCCAGCACCTTCTCGTTTTCTTCCAGCAAGTCCGCGCGCTCCACCTGCTCGCCCAGGATGAAGCGGGTGTCGCCCGGGTCCTCCACCTGGATGCGCCTGAGCATCTGCCGCACGATGACCTCGATGTGCTTGTCGTTGATCCTGACACCCTGCAGCCGATACACGTCCTGCACTTCGTCCGTGATATAGCGCGCAAGCGCCTCGACGCCCTGCAGGCGCAGGATGTCGTGCGGGTCGGCCGGGCCGTCGACGATGAACTCGCCCTTGTTCACGACTTGACCATCGTGCGCCATGACGTGCTTGTCCTTCGGAATCAGGTACTCGTGCGAGACGTTCTCCGGATCGGTGATGACCAGGCGCTGCTTGCCCTTGGTGTCTTTGCCGAAGGACACCGTTCCCGTGATTTCGGCGAGCAGCCCCGCGTCCTTGGGAGAGCGTGCCTCGAAGAGCTCCGCAACGCGAGGCAAGCCGCCGGTGATGTCGCGGGTCTTGGAGGTCTCCTGCGGAACGCGCGCGAGCACCTCTCCCACCTGCACCTGCTGGCCGTCCCTCACGGTGATGAGCGAGCCGACCTGGAAGGTGATGGTGATGGGATGGTCGGTGCCGGCGATCTTGATCTCCTCGCCCGACTCGTTCAGCAATTTCACCTGCGGGCGCAGTCCCTTGCCCGCGGCGGCGCGGCGCTTGGGATCGATCACGACGAGCGTCGAGAGGCCCGTCACCTCGTCGATCTGCTTGGCGACGGTGACGCCTTCCTCGATGTACTCGAAGCGCACGAGGCCGCCGTACTCGGTGATGATCGGGCGGGTATGCGGGTCCCACGAGGCGAGCGTCTGCCCCGCCTTGACGGGCTTGCTGTCGGCTGCGAGAAGCGTCGCGCCGTAGGGTACCTTGTGACGCTCGCGCTCGCGGCCGTTGTCGTCGGTGACGAGCACTTCGCCGGTGCGGGAGATCACCACTTTCTCGCCCTTCGGGTTGGTGACGTAGCGTATCTGCGGCGTGAAACGCACGGTGCCGTTCGACTTCGCTTCGACCTGGTTCGCCGCGGCGGCGCGCGAGGCCGCTCCCCCGATGTGGAAGGTGCGCATGGTGAGCTGGGTTCCCGGCTCGCCGATCGATTGCGCCGCGATCACGCCGATCGCCTCGCCGACGTTGACGGAGGAACCGCGCGCAAGGTCGCGTCCATAGCAGGCGGCGCACAAGCCCCAGCGGGTATCGCAGGTGAGCGGCGTGCGCACCCGAACCTCGTCGATGCCGAGCGCCTCGATGTTCTCGACCTCGTCTTCGTTCAGGAGCGTAGCGGCGTTGTAGAGCACTTCCTGGGTTTCAGGGTGCAGCAGATCGGAGGCCGTGACACGGCCCAGAATGCGTTCCCTGAGGGCCTCGACCACTTCGCCGCCTTCGACCAGCGCCTTCATCGCAACGCCGTTCGTGGTGCGGCAGTCCTCTTCCGTGACCACGAGATCCTGGGTCACGTCCACCAGGCGCCGCGTGAGATACCCCGAGTTCGCCGTCTTCAAGGCGGTGTCGGCGAGGCCCTTGCGCGCGCCGTGCGTCGAGATGAAGTACTGCAGCACGTTCAGCCCTTCGCGGAAGTTGGCGGTGATCGGCGTCTCGATGATCGAGCCGTCGGGCTTGGCCATCAGACCGCGCATGCCGGCAAGCTGCCGGATCTGGGCTGCGGAGCCGCGGGCGCCGGAGTCGGCCATCATGTAGATGGAGTTGAACGACTCCTGCTTGACCTTTTGGCCCTTGCGGTCGGTGACGTCCTCCGAGGAAAGCTGGTCCATCATCGCTTTCCCGACCTGGTCGCCGGCGCGGCCCCAGATATCCACCACCTTGTTGTACCGCTCGCCGACCGTGACGAGGCCCGAGGTGTACTGGGACTCGATTTCCTTCACCTCGCTTTCGGCTGAGGCGATGAGAGTGTGCTTCTGAACGGGCACGAGCATGTCGTCGACGCAGATCGAAATACCCGCGCGGGTGGCGATCGTAAATCCCGCCTGCATGAGCTTGTCGGCGAAGATCACCGTTTCGCGCAGTCCGCAGCGGCGGAAAGACGCGTTGATGAGCTTGGAGATCTCCTTTTTCTTGAGCGCCTTGTTGATCAATTCAAAGGGCAGGCCCACGGGAAGAATTTCCGAGAGCAGCGAGCGGCCGACAGTGGTCCGGTGGCGGACAAGTCTTTCGATCTTTTCCCCGCCCGGGCCGAATTCGGCTTCGCGGATGCGCACCGTGACCCCCGCATGCAGCTCGACCTTCCCGGAGTCGTACGCGCGCGCCACCTCGGTCACGTCGGCGAACACCATGGCTTCGCCCCTGGCATTGATTCGCTCGCGCGTGGCGTAGTACAGCCCCAGCACGATGTCCTGCGAGGGCACGATGATCGGGTCCCCGTTCGCCGGCGACAGAATATTGTTGGACGCGAGCATGAGCGTTCTCGCCTCCATCTGCGCTTCGAGCGACAGCGGCACGTGCACGGCCATCTGGTCGCCGTCGAAGTCGGCGTTGAACGCCGCGCACACGAGCGGGTGCAGCTGGATCGCCTTGCCCTCGATCAGCACGGGCTCGAAGGCCTGGATTCCGAGACGGTGCAGGGTCGGCGCCCGGTTCAACATCACCGGGTGCTCGCGGATCACCTCTTCGAGGATGTCCCACACGACGGGCGTCTCGGCCTCGACCTCGCGCTTCGCGGCCTTGATGGTCGTGGCGATTCCCTGCATTTCGAGCTTGTTGAAGATGAAGGGCTTGAACAATTCGAGCGCCATCTTCTTGGGCAGGCCGCATTGGTGCAGCTTCAACTGCGGGCCGACCACGATCACCGAGCGGCCCGAGTAGTCGACGCGCTTGCCGAGCAGGTTCTGGCGGAAGCGCCCGCCCTTGCCCTTGATCATGTCGGCGAGCGACTTCAAGGGGCGCTTGTTCGCTCCGGTCATCGCCTTGCCGCGGCGGCCGTTGTCCAGCAGCGAGTCGACCGCTTCCTGGAGCATTCTCTTTTCGTTCCTGACGATGATCTCGGGCGCTTTCAGCTCGAGCAGCCGCTTCAGCCGGTTGTTGCGGTTTATCACTCGGCGGTACAGGTCGTTCAGGTCGGAGGTCGCGAAACGCCCGCCGTCGAGCGGGACCAGCGGCCTGAGCTCCGGCGGCAGCACCGGCAGCACTTCCATGACCATCCAGTCCGGCTTGATGCCGGACTTCTGGAACCCCTCGAGCACCTTGAGGCGCTTGGCGAGCTTCTTGATCTTGGTGTCGGAGCCGGTAGCCTCGAGCTCCTTCCTCAAGGTATCGATCTGCTCGTTGAGGTTGATCGCGCGCAGCAGCTCGCGGATGCCCTCGGCCCCCATGCTCGCCGAGAAATCGTCGCCGTGCTCCTCGATCTTGGCGAGGTAATCCTCCTCGGAGAGAAGCTTGGCGCGCTTGATCTTCTCGTCGTTGACCATGCCCGCGTCGGTGACGACGTAGGCCTCGAAGTAGAGGACGCGCTCGATGTCCCGAAGCGTCATGTCGAGCACCAGCCCAAGACGTGAGGGCAGCGACTTCAAGAACCAGATATGCGCCACGGGGCTGGCGAGCTCGATGTGCCCCATGCGCTCGCGGCGGACCTTGGCGAGCGTGACCTCGACACCGCACTTCTCGCAGATCACCCCACGGTGCTTCAGGCGCTTGTACTTTCCGCACAGGCACTCGTAATCCTTGATCGGCCCGAAGATCTTGGCGCAGAAGAGGCCGTCCCGCTCCGGCTTGAAAGTGCGGTAGTTGATCGTCTCGGGCTTCTTTACTTCGCCGTAGGACCACGAACGGATTTTTTCCGGCGAGGCGATCCCGATCTTGATCGCGTCGAATTCTTCTTCCTGCGTCACCTGCTTGAACAAATCGAGCAGTGCTTTCATCTCATACTCCTGTTCCAGACTTTCACCGACACTCGGCGCACATGCGCCGAGTGTCGAAAGTGCTCAGAATCTCTCCAGGTCGATGTCGATGCCGAGCGACCGGATTTCCTTCACCAGCACGTTGAAGGATTCCGGCATTCCCGCGTCGATCTTGTGATCGCCCTTGACGATATTTTCGTAGACCTTGGTGCGGCCGTTGATGTCGTCGGACTTGACCGTGAGCATCTCCTGCAGCGTGTAGGCTGCGCCGTAGGCTTCGAGCGCCCAGACCTCCATCTCGCCGAACCGCTGTCCGCCGAACTGCGCCTTGCCGCCGAGCGGCTGCTGGGTCACCAGGCTGTACGGACCGGTCGAGCGCGCATGCATCTTGTCGTCCACCAGGTGGTGCAGCTTGAGCATATGCATGAAGCCCACTGTTACCTGCCGGTCGAAGGGGTCGCCGGTGCGGCCGTCGTGCAGAGTCACCTGCCCGCCGCGAGGCAGGCCCGCCGCCTCGAGCATCTCCTTGATCTCGTCCTCGGACGCACCGTCGAAGACCGGAGTCGCAAACGGCACTCCTTCCCTCAAGTTCCCTGCCAGCGTGATCACGTCCTCGTCGGAGAGCCCGCTCAGGTCCTCGGGCTTGCCGCCGTGGTTGTAGATGCGGTTCAAGAACTTGCGCACCTCCACGGCCTTGGCGCTCGCCTTCAGCATCTCGCCGATTTTCACTCCCAGGCCCTTGGCCGCCCATCCCAGATGGGTTTCGAGAATCTGCCCGACATTCATGCGCGAAGGCACGCCCAGGGGATTGAGCACGATGTCGACCGGGGTGCCGTCGGCCATGCACGGCATGTCCTCCACGGGCACGATCTTGGAGATGACGCCCTTGTTCCCGTGGCGGCCGGCCATCTTGTCGCCCGGCTGCAGGCGCCGCTTCACCGCGACGTACACCTTCACCATCTTTTGCACGCCCGGCGGAAGTTCGTCGCCCTGCGTGAGTTTCTTCTTTTTCGCCTCGAACGCCGCGTCGAACCTCACCCGGGTCTGGGCGAGACTGTCCTTCAGACTCTCCAGTTGCTGGGCGGCGTCCTCGTTCGCCAGGCTGATTTCGAACCAGTCGTGGCGCTCGACGCTCTCCAGGTAGGATTTCGTGATCTTGGTCCCGCGAACGAGTTTCTTCGGCCCCTTGTTGGCGGTCTTGCCGATCAGCAGCCGCTCGATCCGCTCGAAAGCGTCGCCCTCGACGATGCGCATCTGGTCGGCGAGGTCCTTCTTGTAGCGCTTCAGCTCCTCCTCGATGATCTGGGCGGCGCGCTTGTCGCGCTCGATCCCCTCGCGGGTGAACACCTGCACGTCGATCACCGTTCCGGAGATTCCGGAGGGGACGCGCAGGCTCGTGTCCTTCACGTCCGAAGCTTTCTCGCCGAAGATCGCGCGGAGCAGCTTTTCTTCCGGCGTGAGCTGGGTCTCGCCCTTGGGCGTCACCTTGCCCACCAGAACGTCGCCCGCCTCGACCTCCGCTCCGATGTATACGATACCGGACTCGTCAAGTCTCGAGAGTTGCGCCTCGGACAGGTTCGAAATGTCGCGCGTGATCTCCTCGGGCCCGAGCTTGGTGTCGCGCGCCACGACCGTCAACTCCTCGATGTGGATCGAGGTATAACGGTCATCGGCCACGACGCGCTCGGAAATCAGGATCGAATCCTCGAAGTTGAATCCGTTCCAGGGCATGAAGGCGACCAGCATGTTCTGCCCCAGCGCGAGCTCGCCCATGTCGGTCGAGGCGCCGTCGGCCACGACGTCGCCCTTCGCGAGGCGCTCGCCCGGTTTCACCAGAGGCGTCTGATTGATGTTGGTGTTCTGGTTCGACCGGGTGTATTTCACCAGGTTGTAGATATCGACGCCCACGTCTCCCGGGACCGTTTCGTCGTCGTTGACCCGCACCACGATCCTGCTCGCATCGACGTAATCGACCACGCCGCCGCGCAGCGCCTGAACCGCCGTGCCCGAGTCCACCGCGACGGTGCGCTCGATCCCCGTGCCGACGAGCGGTTTCTCCGGCCGGAGGCAGGGCACCGCCTGGCGCTGCATGTTGGAACCCATCAGCGCGCGGTTCGCGTCGTCGTGCTCGAGGAAGGGGATAAGCGAGGCCGCCACCGAAACGATCTGCGCGGGGGCCACGTCCATGTACTGGACGCGGTCGGCCGTCGCCAGCGTGAATTCGTTCTTGAATCGGCAGGAGACGAGGCCGTCGACGAGCTTGCCGTTCTTGTCGATTTGCGCGTTCGCCTGCGCGATCACGAAGTTGCCTTCCTCGATCGCCGAGAGAAAATCGATGTCGTTCGTGACTTTTCCGCTTACGACCTTCCTGTAGGGCGTCTCGAGAAATCCGTACCGGTTGGTGCGGGCGAAGAGCGCGAGCGAGTTGATCAGGCCGATATTCGGGCCTTCCGGCGTTTCGATGGGGCAGACCCGGCCATAGTGAGTCGGGTGCACGTCGCGGACCTCGAAGCCCGCGCGCTCCCGGGTGAGCCCCCCCGGTCCGAGGGCCGACACGCGCCGCTTGTGCGTGATTTCCGAAAGCGGGTTCGTCTGGTCCATGAACTGCGACAGCTGGCTCGAGCCGAAAAACTCCTTGATCGCGGCGGAGATGGGCTTTGCGTTGATGAGATCGTGCGGCATCAGATTTTCGGACTCCGCCTGCGAGAGGCGTTCCTTCACCGCCCGTTCCACGCGCACCAGGCCCGCGCGGAACTGGTTCTCGGCGAGCTCGCCGACGGAGCGCACGCGCCGGTTGCCGAGATGGTCGATGTCGTCGATCTCGCCCCGCCCGTTGCGCAGTTCGACCAGGATTCCCACCACGGCGAGGACATCGTCGTTCGAGAGCGTCCCGAGGCCTTCGGCTCCCTGCGAGCCCACCCGGGCGTAAAACCGGCGCAGCCAGCCGGGGGCCTTTTCCTCGATCTTCTCGGGGTAGGCGCGGCGGTTGAACTTCATGCGGCCGACCGCGGAAAGGTCGTAACGGTCTTCGGAGTAGAACAGACCGTTGAACAGGGTTTCGACCGCATCTTCCGTGGGCGGCTCGCCGGGACGCATCATGCGGTAGATGGCGACGCGCGCCGCGGTCTGATCGGCGGTCTCGTCGATTTTCAGCGTCTGCGAGATGTACCCGCCCTGGTCGAGGTCGTTGGTGTAGACGGTCTTGATCGCTTCGACGCCCGCTTCGGCGAGCTTCGCAAGCAAGGGCTCGCTGATTTCGTCGTTGGCGTTGGCGAGTATCTCGCCGGATTCCTTGTTGATGACGTTGTGCGCGAGCGTGCGCCCCATCAGGAACTCGTCCGGTACCGCCATCCGCTTCATTCCCGCCGCTTCCATGTCGCGGATGTGCTTGCCGGTGATGCGCTTGTCTTTCTGCACGATCGTCTTGCCGGCCTTGTCGACGAAGTCGAAGCGCGCGACTTCGCCGCGCAGGCGCTCGGGCACCAGCTCGAACTGATTGCCGCTCTTGGCGAGCTGGAAGGTGTCGAAATCGTAGAACGCCGCGAGGATGGCCTCGGGAGTCATGCCGATCGCCTTGAGCAGGATCGTCACCGGCATCTTGCGCCTGCGGTCGACGCGAAAATAGAGGTAGTCCTTGGGGTCGTACTCGAAATCGAGCCACGAACCGCGGTACGGGATGATGCGCGCGGAAAAGAGCAGTTTCCCCGACGAGTGGGTCTTGCCGCGATCGTGCTCGAAGAACACGCCGGGCGAGCGGTGCAGCTGGCTCACGATCACGCGCTCGGTGCCGTTGATGATGAACGAGCCCGTGGTGGTCATGAGCGGAATCTCGCCCATGTACACTTCCTGCTCCTTGACCTCCTTCACCGTGGGCTTGGAGGCTTCCTTGTCCATGATGGTGAGGCGCACCTTGGCGCGCAGAGGGCTCGCGTAGGTCAGCCCGCGTTGCTGGCATTCCTTCACGTCGAAGGGCGGCTCGCCGAGCGCGTAGCTGACGAATTCGAGCCGCGCGTTCCCCGAGTGGCTGGAGATGGGGAAGATCGAGGTGAAAGCGGCCTGCAAGCCCTCGTTCTTGCGTTTTTCCGGAAGCACCGCCGCCTGCAAGAAAGCCGCGTAGGAATCGAGCTGGGTCGCCAGAAGAAACGGCACGCTCAGCACGCTCGCGCGCTTGGCGAAGCTCTTGCGTATGCGTTTTTTTTCAGTGGATGAATAGATCGCAGCGGTGGTCATGGACTCTCCGTCTCGAAGCCAGAGGACAGGGGACAGGGGGCGACCCGGAAAGTTCCGCCCCCTCTCATCTGCGCTCTGCGCAGTGAAAACTCCTGAACCACAGAGATCACGGAGTGCACAGGGAAAATCCGGAACAACTCCCCGTGCTCTCTGTGCGCTCTGCGGTGCAAGCCTTTATCGCTCGTGCCTACTTGATCTCGGCCTTGGCGCCGGCGTCGATCAGTTTCTTCAGAACCGCTTCCGCTTCCGCCTTGGACACGCCTTCCTTGACAGGCTTGGGCGCCCCATCCACCAGATCCTTGGCCTCCTTCAGGCCGAGGCTGGTGACTTCACGCACCGCCTTGATCACGTTGACCTTGTTTTCACCGGCCGCGTTGAGCATGACCGTGAACTCGGTCTTCTCCTCGACCGCGGCCGCAGCGCCACCGCCGCCCGCCGGCGCGGCCGCAGCGACCGTCGCCGCGGCAGCGGACACGCCGAACTTGTCTTCGAGGTCTTTGATCAGATGGGACAACTCCAGCACCGTCATGTTGGAAATTGCGTCTAGGATTTCAGCTTTTGCCACTGCCATTTCGTTTTCTCCTGAATCAGTTCGTTCCGGTAGGGATGCGGGCTATTGGACGCCTGCCGCCTGTTGCTTGTCGCGAACAGCGGCGAGGGTGCGCACAAAGCGCGCCGGCACCTCGTTCAGCGTCCGTACAAGCTTGACGACTGGCGCCTGCATCGTCCCCAGCAGCTTCGCGAGCAGCTCCTCGCGCGACGGCATCAACGCGAGCGCGGTGACCTCCTTGGCGGAAATCACGGCGTTCGGCATGGCGCCGGCACGGATGACGAGCTTCTCGTTCGCTTTGGCGAACTCGTTGAGCACCTTGGCGGTCGCCACCGGATCGGGCGAGATGCCGTAGACGAGCGGTCCCTTCATGTGCTGGGACAGTCCGGCAAACGGCGTGCCTTCCACGGCGCGGCGCGCGAGGGTGTTCTTGAGGACGCGCAGGTACACGCCCGCCTTGCGCGCTTTCGCGCGCAACTCGGTCATGCGGCCCACTTCCAGACCACGGTACTCTGCGACGACAACCGTCTTCGCCTTCGCTAATTGCGCGGAGACTTCGGCGACCATCGCCTTCTTCTTGTCAAGATCGAGACCCAAGGTCTACCTCCATTTTGTCAAAGCCGCCCGTCGCGAAGACTTGCGGCACCCATAGCGACCTTGCATTCAGGAAAATCCTGCATGGGGTTCGCCATCTGCGTAGGACGGAAGGATCGTTCAACTCCATGTCGCTCCCGCCGATTAAACCTCTCGGTTCCTACGGTCTTTGATAACCCACCGCACGCCGTGAGAGCCGTGCGATGGCCCAAAGTTCTGTGATCCATATCAATGCTGCGCCGTCGCGCCACCGCCAAAGCTCCCCACATCCACCCGCACGCCCGGTCCCATGGTCGAAGAGACCGAGACCTTGCGCAGGTAGATACCCTTCACGTTGGAAGGCTTCGACTTGTTTACCGCGTCGACCAGCGCCACCAGATTGTCGCGCAGCTGCTCCGGGGTGAAAGAAGCGCGTCCGATGGAGCACTGAACGACGCCGGACTTGTCGGCGCGGTACTGCACCTGACCGGCCCGTGCATTTTTCACTGCCGCTGCAACGTCGGGCGTCACGGTCCCCACTTTCGGGTTGGGCATCAGCCCGCGCGGGCCGAGAATCTGACCCAGCTGCCCGACCACGCGCATCGTGTCCGGACTCGCGATCACGACGTCAAAATCGAGCTTCCCCGCTTTGACGCTCTCGGCGAGATCTTCCATGCCGACGATGTCGGCGCCCGCGTCCTTCGCCGCCTGCGCCTTGTCGCCTTGCGCAAACACGGCGATCCGGATCTTCTTGCCCGTTCCAGCCGGAAGCACGACCGATCCGCGCACGGTCTGGTCGGATTTCTTCGCATCGATGCCCAGATTGATCGCCACATCGACCGCCTCGTCGAACTTGGCGACCGCCGCCTGCTTGATGATCTTCAACGCGTCGAGCACCGGGTAATTCCGGTTCTGCTCACGCAGCTTCGTCCAGGCTTGCTTCCGTTTCGGGAGCTTGCTCATTTCACGCCCTCCACGGTCACGCCCATCGAGCGCGCGCTGCCCGCGATCGTGCGCACCGCCGCGTCGAGATCGGCGGCGGTCAGATCGGGCATCTTGGCCTTGGCGATCTCCTCGGCCTGGGCGCGCGTGATCTTCCCCACCTTGTCCGTGTGCGGCGTCTTGCTGCCCGACTCGATTCCCGCCGCCCTCTTGATGAGAACGGTCGCGGGCGGAGTCTTGATGATGAAGCTGAAACTCTTGTCCTGGTAAGCGGTAATCACCACCGGCAGCATCAGACCCGGCTCGGTCTTCTGCGTCTGCGCGTTGAACGCCTTGCAGAATTCCATGATGTTCAGGCCCCGCTGCCCGAGCGCCGGCCCGATCGGCGGGCTGGGATTGGCCTTGCCCGCCGGCACCTGCAGCTTGATGAATCCGACTATTTTCTTTGCCATGCATTTCTCCTGGTGGGTGCAAACGGACGCATTCCGCGTCCTCCCCGCTTGTTACGCCTTTTCGACCTGGCCGAATTCGAGCTCGACCGGCGTCGCCCGCCCAAAAATCGTCACCGACACGCGCAGCTTCGACTTGTCGTAATTCACGTCTTCGACCGTGCCGTGGAAATCGGTGAACGGCCCTTCCCTGACCCGCACCGCCTCGCCGATCTCGAACAGCACCTTGGGCTTGGGTTTTTCAACGCCCTCCTGCATCTGCTGCAGGATGTTCTTCACTTCCTTCTCGCTGATTGGCGGCGGCTTCCTGCCGTGCGCCCCGCCGACAAAACCCGTGACCTTGGGCGTATTCTTCACCAGATGCCAGGCGTCGTCGGTCATGTCCATTTCCACCAGCACGTAGCCGGGGAAGAACTTCCGCTCCGAGATGTTCTTCTGTCCGCCCTTCATCTCGACGACTTCCTCCGTCGGCACCAGGATCTTGCCGAACTTCTCCTGCATGCCCGCGCGCTGAATTCGATCCAGAAGCGTGCGCTGCACGGACTTCTCGAATCCGGAATAGGCGTGCACCACGTACCAGCGCTTGGTTGCGTTAGCGGTCATAGCTACTTTTTCCATCCGAGAAGCACGTCGTACATCACGTATTCGAGGCTCTTGTCCGTGAGCCAGAGAAACACCGCCATGGCCACCACGAATGCGAATACCGCACCGGTGGTCTGCAGCGATTCCTTGCGCGTCGGCCACACCACCTTTTTCGTTTCGACCACCGCTTCCTGGGCGAACACGAAGAACCGCTTTCCCGGCTCGGTGGTCCATCCCACGACGGAGCCCGCGGCAATTCCCGCGAGGACGCTCGCCACGCGCAGCACCATCGGGCTTTCCGAGAGGAAATAAAAACCCGCGATGCCCGCGATCAGCAGCAGCACCGCTATCGCAACCTTGATTTTGTCCGCCATCCGCCTTTGCTCCGGCGGGACCGCCATCCCGCCACCCGTGCATGCTACGAGGGAGTGCATCCCCTCGTGCTCCTTCGTCCCTGAGCCGTCCCGGAAAAACCCGGGACGACCTTCAATCGTTTCTTGGCAGGCCAAGAGGGAATCGAACCCCCAACCTTCGGTTTTGGAGACCGACGCTCTGCCAGTTGAGCTATTGGCCTATTTAAACCGTGCCCCTTTTTACTCGATCACTTTCGCTACTACGCCTGCGCCCACGGTCTTGCCGCCCTCGCGGATGGCAAACCTCAGACCCTGCTCCATCGCAATCGGGGCAATCAGCGTCACCACCATCTTGATGTTGTCCCCAGGCATCACCATCTCGGTGCCCGCGGGCAGCTCGCAGCTGCCC
>DATHJM010000222.1:0-4354 GCA_035489775.1 Burkholderiales bacterium | reverse complement strand
CGCAACGCGCTTGGAAAGCTCACGTTCCATACTCAGGGCCATTTCAATGTAGAACGATCCGGGCAGCACGACCATGTCCTGAAAACCGTGATCGGCCAAGTACGGCACGGAACCAACGCCGACCCTGAATTCCGCGGAGGCGCCAGGCACCTCGTTTGACAACCTGCTCATTGTGCTCAAGGGTTGTTCCTGTGTTTTAACGATGGGGCAGCGAGCACGCTGCGACCCGTTCTGGACCCGCCATCAAGGTCAACTCGTGGGGAAACTTCTGCACGACGACGGCCCCGATGAATCCGGGCTCGGGGACGAAACTATGCAGCGTCCATTCGCAGTCTTCTCCAGGAGTGCTCTCGACGCGGAGAATATTCGCAGGCTCGCCGGGTGTCAGCGAAACATCGAAGCGATCCAATGGATAATAAATGCCGTCACCAAGCGCCTTGATGAAGGCTTCCTTGCGCGTCCAGCAATTGAAAAAACCCAGCGGCTTGTCGCAAGGGTCGAGCGCGCAATATTCCTCGTACTCCCAGCGGGAAAAAAAGCGTGCTGCGATGTCGTCGGCGTCGGGGATCACGCGAATGGCCTCGACATCGATCCCGATCTCGCGTCCGGGCGCAAACGCGTACACCGCGACATCCTCGGAGTGCGATACGTTGAAACGCAGATCGGAGTCCGCGAAACGTCGGGACAGCGCAGGCTTGCCGCGCGGCCCATAAACCAGTTCGACTGACTCAGGCCGCACCCCCAGCCGTGCCGCGAGGAGACGACACAGTTGCGCGCGCGCGACGGCGAATCGGCGGCGGTCGCGATCGAAGGCAAAACGGCTCGCTCTTTGCCGCTCCGCGTCCGAGAGCAGCGCTTCCGACGCACGGACAGCCTCGGGTCCCGTGTCCAGCCGGAACACCACAATCTCGTACGGGGCAGCGGGGACTAACCGTGCATTTTCTGCGATGACGTGCGGCTTGGGATCAGGCTCCGGCAATGTCAACGTAACGTTCGTCATCGGGGCACACCTCGTTCCTATCCTGGCAGTACGGGATCGGGTCCACCCCCCCCGCATGTTGCCTTATTATGATCTGGCCAATTTTAGCTAAAACGATGAAATCGCCCGCATCCACCTCCTGTGCCATCCGGAGTGGTATCAAGCTTCTACCGGAAATCTGCGTGTAATACGCGGGGCTCGACCGGCTACCGCGGAAGCGAAATACGCCGTGCCCCGTCGAAACGCCTGACCCAATAGGCTCCGCGCATGTTTTCGACGCGCACCGCTGTGCCGGGCCGAGGTGCGTGGATGAAACGATTGTCCCCGAGGAAAATCCCCACGTGGGAGTAGGGGCGCCGCTCGGTGTTGTAGAACACCAGGTCGCCCGCTTCGAGTTGGGACAGGGTCACGTGTTTGCCCATCCGGCTTTGCGCCAGGGCGTTGTGCGGCAACTCGATGCCGAAGGCTTCCCTATAGACGTGCGCCACCAGGCCGCTGCAGTCGAAGCCATTCTCGCGCGAATCTCCGCCCCTTCGATACGGCACTCCCGCACTGGCCAGCGCCTGAAAGACCATCTCCGGGTTGCGGGGAGGGGGGGGTGCGGCGCAAGCCGAGAGAATCAAAATGCCGAAAAACAGGTAGTTGCAGCGCATGATCAAAGTACCTTAGACCATAGGGGGCCCGCTGTAAAGACGAGCGGGCCTCGAGGCTTGCCCGAAGCCAAGCCCGGATCAACGCTTCAAAGTTATAGTGCTTTGAGTCGTGACATTGCTGGGAGTCAAGGTTGAAGAAGTCAATTAGCCCCGGCGGCGGGATCCGGGAACAGCTCGATGCGGTCTTCGACCGGCACGGGCCGCTTGCAGCAAAAATCCCGGAGTACCGCGTGCGTTCGCAGCAGCTGGAAATGGCGAATCGCGTGGCCGGGGCGATCCGGGACAATGCCGTGCTGGTCTGCGAGGCGGGCACCGGCACCGGCAAGACCTTTGCCTATCTAGTCCCCGCGTTGCTCTCCGCCGGAAAGGTCATCCTTTCGACGGGCACCAAGACGCTCCAGGATCAGCTCTACCATCGCGACCTTCCGACGGTTCGCGCGGCGCTCAATGTACCCGTGACCACGGCGCTGCTGAAAGGCAGGGCCAACTACGTCTGCCACTATCACCTGGAGCGCAACCTGGCAGAAGGCGGGCTGCCCAGCCGCGAGGTCGTCGGGGACTTGCAGCGCATCGTGAGCTTCGCGCGCGTCACCCGCACGGGAGACAAGAGCGAACTTGCCGATGTGCCGGAGGAGGCTTCTGCCTGGAGCCTTGCCACCTCGACCCGGGAAAACTGCCTGGGGCAGTCATGCCCGCGATTCCGCGACTGTTTCGTGATGGCTGCAAGGCGCGAGGCGCTCGCCGCGGACCTCGTGGTCGTCAACCACCATCTCTTCTTCGCCGATGTGATACTCAAGGACGAGGGGATGGCGGAGTTATTGCCTGCCTGCAATACGGTGATCTTCGACGAAGCGCACCAGCTCCCGGAAACGGCGACGCTCTTTTTCGGCGAAACTCTGTCCACGGGGCAAGTCATCGAGCTCGCGCGGGATATTCGAACGGAAGCGCTCTCTGTCGCGAAAGACATGCCCGACCCGCCGCGCCTCACTGCCACGCTGGACAAGGCGGCCCGGGATCTGCGCCTCGCGCTGCCCAACGAAGGTGCGCGCTTTACTGCAGCATCGGTCAGGGGAAAGCGGGCATTTTCCGATGCGATCGCCGCGCTCGATTGCGCGCTGCGCTCGGTGTGCGCAGCCCTCGACGTGCTTTCCGAGCGCAGCGAGGGCCTTGCGCGATGCTCCGAGCGCGCGCGAGCGGCGCAGGCCTTGCTCGCACGCTGGTGCGACGACAGCCGGGCCGATCTGGTCCGCTGGATCGAGGTGTTCAGTCACTCGCTTCGGCTGAATGCCACGCCGCTCTCCATCGCGGAGATTTTCCGCAGGCAGCTCGACGGTCACCCGCGCGCCTGGATTTTTACCTCCGCGACGCTCGCGGTCGCCGGCGACTTCAGCCACTATCGCAGCGAGATGGGCCTGGACAGCGCCCGCACGGCGTGCTGGGAAAGCCCTTTCGACTACGCCGCCCAGGCTCTGCTCTACGTTCCGAAGAAACTCCCAGACCCGAATAGCGAAGAACACACACGCGCCGTCGTCGCAGCTTCGCTGCCGGTGATCCAGGCGAGCGGCGGACGCGCCTTTCTC
This sequence comes from Burkholderiales bacterium, assembly GCA_035489775.1. Classification (GTDB taxonomy): domain Bacteria; phylum Pseudomonadota; class Gammaproteobacteria; order Burkholderiales; family SG8-39; genus VBDM01. Next base: position 1,142 of record DATHJM010000222.1, on the reverse strand, counting down.
CTGTTCACGACCCTGCGCGCGATGCGCCTTGCCCACGGGCTGCTACGCGAGGAATTCCGGCGGCGGACGCTGGGATTTCCCCTGATGCTTCAAGGCGAGGGTTCTCGCAGTGAGCTGCTGGAGCGTTTTCGTCGGCTGGGCAACGCGGTCCTGCTCGGAAGCGCGAGCTTCTGGGAAGGCGTGGACGTGCGCGGGGACGCATTGTCGCTGGTGGTCATCGACAAGCTTCCGTTTGCGCCGCCCGATGATCCGGTGCTCGCAGCGCGGCTCGACTCGCTCGAGCGCGAAGGCGGCAATCCGTTCATTGACTACCAACTGCCTCAGGCGGTCATTTCCCTGAAGCAGGGGGCCGGCAGGCTGATCCGCGACGAAACCGACCGAGGCGTGCTCGTCATCTGCGATCCGAGGCTCTTTTCGAAGCCGTACGGCAGGCGAATTCTCGCCAGCCTGCCGCCGATGAAGCTGGTGCGCGAGCTCGACAAAGTACTTTCGTTTGTCGCCGCCGATCGGAACTCGCCCCGGCCTGCAGGTGCGGGAGACGGCGGTCGACCCGAAGTCAGCGGCCGAGCTGGCTGAGCACGCTCTTCAGCGGCGCGCTGTCGGGAAAGTTTTTTCTCAAGATCCGCTCGGTGTCGTTGCGCAGTTCGGCCATGCCGAGCACGTCGTAGGCCTGGATCATGATGAGGAGGGCCTCTTCCTGGGCCGGCGCCTGAGGGTAGTTCTTCAGTGCGTATTGCGCGCGGTTTGCCGCCGCGACGTAAGCGCCCCGCTTCATGTAGTAGCGGGCGACATGAACCTCGTGGGAGGCGAGTGCGTTGACGAGGTATTTCATGCGCGCCAGCGCGTCGGGCGCGTACTTGCTTTCCGGAAAACGCTGCACCAGCTCCTTGAACGCGTCGAATGAATCTCGCGCGGACTTGGGATCACGCTCGGTTCGATCCTGGCGGGATACCTTGCCGAGCAATCCCAAATCTTCATTGAAGTAAACCAGACCCTTCAGGTAGTACGCGTAGTCGACGTTGGCGTGGTTGGGGTGCAGCTTAACAAACCGTTCCGTTGCGGCGACCGCCGATACCTGCTCGTTCTGCTTGTAGTATGCGTAGGCGATCTCGAGCTGACCCTGCTGGGAGTATCGCCCATAG
>DATHJM010000221.1:0-3428 GCA_035489775.1 Burkholderiales bacterium | reverse complement strand
ACGCGCACCATCTGGGCGCCGCCGGCTTCTTCTCCTCCCTCGGTCGGGCCCGGAATATGAGCGAGGTACCTGGTCTTCGCCGGGTCGGTGACATCGACAATCGAAGTTCCGTTGCCTTCGACCACACCCGTGAGCGGATTCGGCATTTTGCCCGTGTGGTGACCGACGTAGGCGATCTCACGCCCATTTTCGTTGATGATGATCGGTTGGTACGCCGAACGTCCCTGCAGGTCGCTGTGGCCGGCCAATTCCGTGTTCCATGCAGATTGCTGATTCGCGGAGTTGGGAGCCGGCTGCTGATTCGCCGGGCTTCCGTTCAAAGTCACGTTCGGGATCGCCGATCCATCCGGCGGGTAGCTTTGAGCCGTGGCAGTCGAGCCGGTTGCCAAGGTGAGGGCAAGCGCACAGGCGACAAGTAGTGCTTTCATGTTCTTACCCCCGATTGCCATTGCGATAGAGGTACGCCACAACGGCTCCAAGAATCAGAAGCAGCACCCCGTCGAACACGATCTGCTTGACCACGTGCATGCCCGGCATGGGTTGCACGACGTAGTAGATCGTGTATCCCGGCACGACCGTCAGCAGCGCGATGACGCAGCCGAACCGGATTCCCTGACCGAGCCACGGTTTGGCTTCGACGCCGCGCGAATAGATCCATACGAACGCGCCGGACATGAGGACGTGCGCAAGGATCATGAGGGGAAAGTATTGCCGGGCGTCGGCTTCCGGGCGAAACAGGTTGGGGAGTCTTACGTAGTCGGGGTGCAGCAGCACTCCGTGCACGACGAAACTGCCGCCCATCCAGACCACAAAGATGGCCAGCCAGGCAAGCGCGAATTTCTTGTTCATGACGATCCTCCTTTGAAGAGACGCTAGTCGGCCTTGGTCCCCGCTTCACGCAGGACTTTTGCGTACCGGGCCGATTCGGGCCGCAATAAGCTACCGCTCCTGCGGTTTCAGCCTCTCGCGGTAGAGCTTCGAGCGCCGGACGTAGCCGTCGGCGATCTTCAGCAGACCTTCTTTTTCCTCCGCCTTCAGCTCGCGCACGATTTTGCCCGGCGAGCCGAGCACGAGGACTCCGTCGGGATACGTCTTGCCTTCGGGGATTAGGGTGCCGGCGCCGATCAGGCAGCGACTCCCGATGACCGCGTGGTTCATGATGATCGCGCCGATGCCGACGAGCGATCCGTCGCCGATGGTGCAGCCGTGCAACATCGCCATGTGGCCGACGGAGACATCCTTGCCGAGGGTGAGCGGAATGCCCGGATCGGCGTGCAGGACCGAGGCGTCCTGGATGTTGGTGCGCTCGCCGATGGTGATGATGTCGCTGTCGCCGCGGAGGACGCAATTGAACCAGACGCTCGCCTGGTCGTGCAGGATCACGGTGCCGATGACGGTGGCGTTCTCCGCGATGAACCACTCCTCGCCGTGGAATGCGACTTTGCGCTCGCCGAGGGAATAGATCGACATGATTGCGGCGGGATCATAGCAGAACGTTGGCAGTCGTCACGGCGCGCCGCCTGTTATCATCACGCGCTTTCACGAATCGAGTGCTGGATGAAGGCTAGCGAATCCCTGTTCCTGCCCGTGCACGGGCTCCGTTATCATTGCCGCTGCTGGGGCGATGAGCGCGCTCCGAAGCTGTTCATGCTTCACGGCTGGATGGATGTCTCGGCCTCGTTCCAGTTCCTGGTGGACGCGCTGCGCCGCGACTGGCGCGTGATCGCGCCGGACTGGCGCGGTTTCGGGCTGACCGAATGGGCGAAGCACCACGGCTACTGGTTCCCGGATTATTTCGCCGATCTGGAGCGCTTGCTCGATCATTTCCAGCCGGAGACGCCGGCGACGCTCATCGGCCACAGCATGGGCGGCAACATCGCCGCGATGTACGCCGGCATCCGTCCCGAGCGCGTGGCACGGTTGATCGATCTGGAAGGGTTCGGGCTGGCGCAGACGCGCGCCGAGACCGCGCCGGGACGCTACGCGCGCTGGCTCGGCGAGCTTGCGGGCGAAAAGCTCGCGTTTCGCGACTACGATTCCTTCGACGCGCTCGCCGAGCGCCTGCAGGGCAACAATTCCCGCTTGAGCGCCGAAAAGGCGTCGTACCTCGCGCAGTACTGGGGGAGATCAAAGCCCGACGGCCGCGTCGAGCTCGCGAGCGACCCGGCGCACAAGCTCGTCAATCCTGTTCTCTATCGTGTCGAGGAAGCCGAATCCTGCTGGCGCAAAGTCGCCGCGCCCGTGCTCTGGGTCGTGGGCGCCGAATCGAAAGCGCCCGAAATGCTGAAGCTGTCGGGCGCCGATATCGCAGCGCGCAAGACGTGTTTCCTGCAATTGACCGAACGCGTGATCGCAGGGGCGGGCCATATGGTTCATCACGATCAGCCCGAGCGGCTCGCCGCAGTGATCGAGGAGTTTCTCGGGTAAGATGAGGCGATGAATGTCGATCTTCACTCTCACTCCACTGCTTCCGACGGTTTGCTCAAACCCCAGGATCTCGTCGCGCGGGCCGCGGCGAACGGGGTGGAGATCCTCGCGCTGACCGATCACGACGGCGTATCGGGGCTCTCCGAGGCGCGCGCCAAAGCCGAATCCGAAGGCGTTCGCTTCGTCGACGGCGTGGAGATTTCGGTGACCTGGGGAGGAAGCACGGTTCACATCGTCGGTCTGCAAATCGATCCGCAAGACCCGGTCTTGCGTTCCGGGCTCGAATCGATCCGGGAAGGCCGCGTGAGACGGGCGGAGAAAATCGGCGAAGCGCTTGCCGCAGCCGGTGTTCCCGACAGCCTCGCGGGGGCGAAGACTTACGCGGAGAATCCGAACCTCATCAGCCGCTCGCATTTCGCGCGGCACCTGGCGAAAACGGGCTGGGCGCGCGACGTCAAGAGCGTCTTCCAGCACTACCTCGTGAAAGGCAAGCCCGGCTTCGTCCAGCACCGGTGGGCCTCGCTCGGAGACGCCGTGAGCTGGATCCGCGCAAGCGGCGGAATCGCGGTCGTCGCGCACCCGGGCCGCTACAACTTTCCCAGGCCCGAGCTGCATGCGTTTCTTGCGCAGTTCAGGGATTGCGGGGGCGCCGGAATCGAGGTCGTCACCGGAAGCCACTCGCCGGAGCAATACGTCGAATATGCCCGCATCGCGCGCGAGTTCGGGTTCAGCGCCTCGCGCGGCTCCGATTATCACGGCAAAGGGGAGAGCAAGGCCGATCTCGGCGCGCTGCCGCAGCTGCCTGACGATCTCAAGCCCGTCTGGCACGACTGGTAGGGCGCGCGGGACGGAGAAGCCGCTCTGATAAAATACCGCGTTTGACCGACCGGCCATGGAATTCAATCTCGTCCAGACCATCGCGATCTACGCTCTGCCGGTCATCTTCGCGATCACCCTGCATGAAGCCGCTCACGGCTATGTCGCCCGCCACTTCGGGGACA
>DATHJM010000220.1:0-3975 GCA_035489775.1 Burkholderiales bacterium | reverse complement strand
CGCTCTTCGGGCCGGTCGAGCCGAAGCAGCCGCCGACGTTGTTGACGCCGACGACGAAGAATTTCTCGGTGTCGACGGGCTTCCCCGGACCGATCATGTTGTCCCACCAGCCGACGTTGTCCGGGTCTTCGGCGTAGTAGCCGGCGACGTGGTGCGCCGCGTTGAGCGCGTGACAGGCAAGCACGGCGTTGGATTTCGCCGCGTTCAGCGTCCCGTAGGTCTCGTAGACGAGATCGTACGCATCGAGCACCGCGCCGCTCCTGAAGCGCAGGGGTTCGGCGAAATGCAGCGTCTGCGGCCTGACCGCCCCGGCCGAGCGCGGTTCGATGTGGTTTCTCGGCGCCATGAAATAAAAAACCCGGTTAGCCTTTCTTCAAAACGCCGTCACGGGTTCTTGTGACGGCTCCCGATTCAGGGGAGCACGAGGGGATGTGTCCCCTCGTATCGTTCATCAGTTGCTAAACGGGTCGCCCTCGCTTTAGCAATATTTGTTTTACGCCCGGCTACGACCCGGCGGCGCCTGCAAGCTGATGATCAAATCGGCGCGAAGCAGGAACTTACCTCAGCGGGGCGTCGGCGTCAATTTTTTGGAGGCGCCTTGAATCGGAGTTTGCGCTGCTGCCAGCGCTCGCGCCGCACGCGCTTTCGGCCCATTTTCTGCCGGTGCAGGTCGATCAGGTGTTCGCGCATCCTGGCGAGGACAAAATCGCGGACGTCGGCCGGGATCCGGTCCGCCTCGCGCTCGAAGCGCGGCACGACGGTTCCCGAATCGAATTTTCCATCGCGCACCAGAATCGGCGCCTGTCCGCGCTCGTCACCGTCGCCGTGGTCCACGCCGTCGTGGTAGAAGCCCTCCGGAACGCTCCATACCAGGGCGCGCTCGTTCAGTTCGACGTCATAGCAGAGCTGGAATCTGACGAAGGCCCCGCCGGGGTCCTGCCAGATGAACAGGTCGAAGTAATCGCTCTCGAACCACCGGCGCTTCAGTGACGGCTCGCTCTGCTCTACGATGAGGACTTCTCGCAGCATCGATCTCTCGGAGTGGACGGGGCGCCGGGCCGGGCTCAGGCGTTGAGCTTCGCGAGCAATGCGCGCGCCTTTGCGGGGTCGTGCGCGCGATAGACGCGCGCCGCCGCCGCCTCGACTTCCCGGACCCGGGTCCGCAGGACCTGTTGCTTGATCGCGAGGAGCTGCCCCGGATGCATCGAAAACTCCCGCAGGCCGAAACCGAGCAGAAGACGCGTCATGTCCGCGTCCCCCGCCATTTCTCCGCACACCGCGATCGGAGTCTTGGCGCGTTTCGCGCTGCGGATGGTATGCGCGATCAGCTGCAGCACCGCCGGGTGCAGCGGATCGTACAGGTGCGCCACGGTATCGTCAGTGCGATCGATCGCGAGCGTGTACTGGATCAGGTCGTTGGTTCCGATCGAAAGAAAATCCAGTTTTTGGACGAAGTATTTCAACGACAGGGCCGCGGCCGGGACCTCGATCATGCCGCCGATCTCGATGTGCCTGTCGTACGGGACCTTGTGGTCGTCCAGCGTTTCCTTCGCCTGCCGCAACGCGGCGAACGTCTGCTCGACTTCATGGGCGTGGGCGAGCATCGGAATGAGCAGGCGTATCTTTCCGTAACGCGAGGCGCGCAGGATGGCGCGCAGCTGGGTCAGGAACATCTGCGGCTCGGCCAGACAAAAGCGTATCGCGCGAAGTCCGAGAGCGGGATTGGGGCCGCCCCGATCGGCGCCGTTGATGCTCTTGTCGGCGCCGAGGTCGAGCGTCCTGATCGTGACCGGCCGGCCGTGCATCGCATCGGCGACTTCCCGGTATGCTTCGAACTGCTCGTCTTCCGAAGGCAGATCGTCCCGGTTCAGGAAAAGAAACTCGCTGCGGAAGAGGCCGATGCCGGTGGCCCCGGCTTCGTTGGCTTCCTCGACGTCCTGGGGCAGCTCGATATTGGCCTGGAGCTCGATCGCGACGCCGTCCATCGTGGCCGAGCGCGCGGTGCGCAGGCGCTTCAGCTTCTGCCGCACGGCCTCGACCTCGCTGCGGAGCCGCCGATATTCCTCGAGCACCCGCGCGCCGGGATTGACGATCAGGACGCCTTCGCGGCCGTCGACGACCACGAGCTCGCCCTCCCGGATCATGCTGCGCGCGTGATGCAGGCCCACGATCGCAGGGATGTTGAGGCCGCGCGCGACGATCGCCGTGTGGGAGGTGACCCCGCCCAGGTCGGTCACGAAGCCCGCGTACTGGTGCTGCTTGAACAGAATCATGTCGGCGGGCGACAGGTCGTGCGCCACCACGATCAGGTCTTCTTCGTGCGAGGGCGCGGCGGGCGCGTGCCCCGTGCCGAGCATCGCTTTGAGCACGCGCTCTACCACCTGCACGATGTCCTGCTTGCGTTCGCGCAGGTACGGGTCGTCCATCTCGTCGAATTGCGCCACGAGGTAGTCCATCTGCAGCACCAGCGCCCATTCGGCGTTGCAGCGGCGATTGCCGATGAGCTCTCGAGGGACGACAGAGAGATTGGAATCATTGAGCAGCATCGCGTGCAGGCTGAGGATCGCCTTCATCTCCGCCGGCACGCTGGCGGGCACGCTCGCCTGCAGCGCGGCAAGCTCGCCCCGGACCTGGGCGATCGCCGCGTCGAAGCGCTCGATCTCCGCTTCTATCCCCTGCGGGGCGATCTCGTAGTGGGCGACCTCCAGGCGCGCGGTCGAGACGAGGTGCGCGTAGCCGATCGCAATTCCCCCGGCGACGCCTGCGCCGTGCAAGGTGAAGCTCGCGCTGCTCGCCTGAGGGTTCTCGCCCGGTTTCACTGAAAACCTACTCCTGTTCGCCGAAGCGCTCGGCGATGAGCCGCACGACCGCGGCGAGCGCGCGTTCAGCATCCTCGCCGTCGGCCTCGATGACGACGCGGCTGCCCTTGCCTGCGGCGAGCATCATGACGCCCATGATGCTTTTCGCGTTCACGCGGCGGCCGTTGCGCGACAGCCAGATCTCCGCGGCGAAGCCGGTCGCGAGCTGCGTGAGCTTCGCCGCCGCGCGCGCATGCAGCCCGAGCTTGTTCACGATCTCAGCTTCTGCTTGCGGCATTGCTGGCGTCCGTGTTCAGGTGGACTACGCCCTCGCGCCCGCCGCTGACCGCCTTGCCGACCACGTCGGCAAGCGGCTCGTCGCGATAGGTGAGCGCGCGGATCAGCATCGGGAGGCTCGCCCCCGACACGCCTTCGACCCGGCCCGTTTTGAGCAGGCGCGTGGCGATGTTCGAAGGCGTGGCGCCGAGGATATCGGTGAGCACCAGCACGCCGTCGCCGCTGTCGAGCTGGCGCACCAGGTCCTGGGCCTGCGGCAGGATCGCATCGGGATCGTCGTGGATCGTCACGCCCACCTGGCGCACGTGCAACGGGCGCTTGCCGAGCACGTGGCTCGCGCCGTGGATGAGCGCCTCGCCGAAGGCGCCATGCGAAATGATCAGGATTCCAACCATGAAAGCTCTTCTTCCGGGTTCGGGTGCATGACCGCGCGGAAAACCCTATTTTGCAGCCCCCGGAGGATTTCGGTAAGGGGCGGGGCGCCCGCGAATCCAATCTCTAGCGGACCGCCGACTCCAGCGCATCGAGGAACATCCCGGCGACATCGAAGCCGGTCTGCTCGGTGATTTCCCGGAAGCAGGTCGGGCTGGTGACGTTGATTTCGGTGAGCCAGTCGCCGATCACGTCCAGCCCGACGAGGAGCAGTCCCGCGCGCGCGAGCTCCGGCCCGAGCGCATTGGCGATCTCGAGGTCGCGCTTGGAAAGAGGCTTCGCGACGCCGGTGCCGCCTGCGGCGAGGTTGCCGCGCGTCTCGCCCGGCTTCGGGATGCGCGCAAGGCAATGCGGCACGGCTTTCCCGGCGATCAGCAGGATGCGCTTGTCGCCCTCGCGGATCTCGGGGATGTAGCGCTGCGCCATGACCGATTTTGCGCCGTCCCGC
>DATHJM010000219.1:0-2678 GCA_035489775.1 Burkholderiales bacterium | reverse complement strand
CGAGACCGTGAGCTACTCTGCGACTTTCCTCTTCCACATGATTCCCGGCATCACCGAGACGACGACCCGGTTGCCTCTGGGAGCGCCTCTGCTGCCGAACGCCGACGCGCCTGCCTTGCAGGCGGCGACCGCGGTGCTGGTCGTCGTGTTCCTGTTCGGCGCCGCGCTCCAGGTGCGGTGGATGCGTCGCAGGCTCGGAGGACAGGCGACTTGACGCTGCGCCATGCGCGCAGGGCGAGCGGCGCGCGGCCTCGTTGACACGGAAAAATCAAGCGCCTAACATCTTTTCGCGCACTTCGAGGCGGAAGACGACTAAAGATCGGCGGGCACGGGGCCGATCAGTTCCCGCGGGCCATGTACCAAAAAGGCAGGGAAGCTTCCCTGCCTTTTTTATTTGCCGCGACAAGCTTCATCAGCCCTTGCTGGGCGAGCTGGGGTTTTGAGGCTAGTCAGCCTCTTGCAAGCAATTGGTGTTCAAGATACGCACCATAAAAACCCGTGGAGGCTGAAAGCAACCGGCCCCACCAGCGCATCTCCCACCCACCCCGCAAGGAGGATAGTGAAATGAAACTCCCGAATCTCGTGATTGCAAGCGGTTTGCTGCTGTTCCTGCTGCAGGACGCATTGGCGGACAACACCTTCATCCTGGCGACCGGCCGGAGAGATCCGCGAATCTATGCGATCGACTTCGACGCCGCGCTGAAGGCGCGCAACAACAATACACCGAACGCGATCGTGAGCCGCTCCAAGGTTCACGCGGATCGTCTCGACGGCGTGCCGGTCGGGGACCCGGCGAACATCGTGCTCAGCGAGGACCATCGCACGGCGTACGTCGTCAACCATCACGGCCCCCTGAACAACGCCGAGTTCCTGCAGCACGGCGGGCGTGGGAGCATCTCGGTCATGGACGTAAGGAAGATGCTGCAGCGGAATTTCGACAATACCGATCGCGCGGTCGAACACAATTTCGACAGCGGGTGGTTCGGGGCGGTCGGCCTCCTGGTCCTGCCCGACTTGCTCGTCCAGAGCCACTCGGAAAACTGGCTGACCGAGGACGGTTCGAACCGCATCAGCCTCATCGACCGGAAGACCGGCGGCCTTCGAGGACAGATCGAGATGGCGCTGGGCCACCCTGCACACGATTGCCCGGCCTTCCCCGTTCCCTTCGTCTCTCCGACTCCGCCCCCTGTCGTTCCTTTCCTTACTATCGACCCTCAGTTCGGTTGCTGGCCGGACCCCGAGTTTCTCGCTCTGGGACACGGCAGCGATGGAAAGACCTACCTGTTCTCGGGGAACGCGGGCACAAATGACGTATCCGTGATGGATCTGCAGGCGGCGCTGAGGGGCGCGGTGGTCGTCGAAGTCGCGCCGCGCATTCCGGTGCAGGCCGGCCCCTTCGGCATCAAGGCGAGCCCGGACGGCAAATTGATCGCCGTCACGGCCAGAGAGAGGGGAGATATCGATTTCGAGGGGAACACCATCTCCATCATCGATGTGGATCTCGCCCGCATGGGCGCGCACAACGCCGAGCTTGCCCGCGTCCGGGTCGGGACGGACGATCCAAATGCCGGAGGACGGCCGTTCACGCTCGCCTGGACCCCAGATGGACGCGAGATCATCGTGGCGAATTACCGGACGAACAATGTATCGATCGTCGATCTGCGCCGGGCCCTCGCACATGATCCGCACGCGGAAGTCGCGCGAATTTCCGTTATCCGGCCGGACGGGCTTCCGGGCCGCCCCAAGGGCACGGCGGTCACGTCGGACGGACGCTACGCGGTGGTTTCCGGCGGGCCCCGTCTCGATCCCGCCGCTCCGCCGAGCGGGACGGTGTGGATCATCGACCTGCGCACGCGCGCGGTCGTCGGCACGGTGACCGGCGTCGGCAACGACCCCTACGGCCTCGCCCTGGTCGAGGCGGAAGACGACTGAAGATCGGCGGCAAATTCCCACTATCGCCGAAATGTTGAATCGAACCATGTAGCGCAACGCGGCACCGTTTCCACGCCGCAAGGCCGTCTCGCGACGGCCTTTTTCTTTTCCTGGTTATGTACGCAAGCGAACAGAACATCCTGCGAGGGAGGGGGATAGTCGCCAGTACGAGAGGGATCCAGGAATAGGAGAAACACATGAATAGATTCGAAAATCTTTTAAAACCACCGATGTGGTCCGTGGCCTTGCTGTTGGCGGCTTTCGCGGCCGGGTGCGGCAGCAGTGATAGTGGGGGCGGCTCAGCCGCAGCCACGCCGGCACCCACGGCTCCGGGCGCAGGCACAGGCGTAGGAGGCGCAGGCCAGGGCCCGGCACCCGTCAACCTTGGAGGTGCCGGCACCTTCGTGATTCTGGCGCAATCGGCAATTACGGACGTTCCGACGTCCGCGGTTACCGGGGATGTAGGCTTGAGCCCGCGAACCGGGGCTGACATCGGCTTGACCTGCGTGGAAGTGACCGGGGTGATGTACAGCGTCGATGCGGCCGGGCCCGCATGTGCGGTGATGAACCCGTCTTTGTTGACCGCAGCCATAGACGCCAAGGGGACTGCGTACACCGATGCCAACGGACGAGCACCTGATTACACCGAAGTGGGCGCCGGAAACATTGGCGGGATGACCCTCCCCCCTGCCGTCTACAAATGGGGCACCGGAGTTCTGATACCGACGGACGTTACGCTCTCGGGC
>DATHJM010000218.1:0-3261 GCA_035489775.1 Burkholderiales bacterium | reverse complement strand
CTGGAATTTTTGCCTGCGCCTTGCGCCGTATGTTACGGTTACGGTAGTCGATAAACGGGAGCAATGCGGTGTTGCGAGAGATCCTCGGCGTATTGCAGGACGACCCCTCGAGCGAGCGGCGCTGGTTCCACGACGATTACTTCGACCTGTTCGTTCGCCAGGCGGGCGACGAGCTGGTTGCGTTCGAACTCTGCTACAGCATCTTCTCCAACGAGCGGGCGCTCGCCTGGAGACGGGGCCAGGGCTACTTCCACGACGGCGACACGACGGGCGGGGAGTTCATCGGGGCACGCCTTGCCTCCGGCGACCCGCTCGAGGCCGACCCGATCATCGCGCGCTTCGAGCGGGCCGCGGGCAAGCTGCCCGAGGCGCTGCGGCTGGCGCTGGAGGCGCACCTGGCCGAGTATGCCCTGCAGAACGCCGACGGCTCCGCACGGCGCCGGCGCTATCGCCGCGCAGACTGGCAGCGGACCGGCGGCGGACAGGAGCCGGAGGAAGATCGGAGCCGGACTCCTTAATCCTTACCAAAGGTTGTTCTTCTCGGGAGAGGTCAAGATGAAATCATTCGTGTATCGCACGCTCGCCGGTATTGCTGCTTCGCTTGCGCTGGCGCTTCCATGCGCCGCCCAGGTCTCTGTCGTCGGTTGCATTTTCGACTCTACCAATCCGCAGATCAGCGACGATCCGAATCAGTGCCCTCCGGATCGCAAGCTGGATATCGTGTCCGTCAAGACTTCCTGGACGCAAACTCTCGCGGTTGGCGGCGGGGGAGGCGGAGCGGGCAAGGTGCAGGTCGGACCCTTCGTCATCTCGAAGAACCTGGACCGCACTTCGCCGGGCCTGTTCCTGGATGTCGTAACGGGCCGGCATCTGCGAGGCGTGTTGATCGCGGTTTTCGAGTCGAGCTCCAGAGGCGGTTTCCGGCGGGTGTTCAGTTTCCTGCTCGAGGATGTCCTGGTCAGCTCGCTCGAATTCGATGCAGCAGATTCGCGGACGAGGGGCGCGATGCCGGTCGACCTGGTCGGTTTCGGCTACGCGAAGCTCACGGTGCGCGACGATGTTGCCAACGTGAGCGCGGCATTCGACTTTGCGGGGAACCGGGTGCCGTAGTTTCCCCGGCTGCCTTTCTCGCCTAGTCGACCCTCCGCCTGACGGTCGATTCGCGGAGGCCCGTCGTCACCTCGCGGACGAGAGCGGGAACCATCTCCTCGCGCGGGTTCGAGGTCCGCACCGTCCCGGCGATGCCGCCGTCGCTGGACACGTTGACGCCGGCGAGCTGTTTCGTGACCCAGGACGAATTGCTCCAGACGCTGGCCGCCGTCCTGGTCTCCACCAGCCTTGCGAACATGTCCCCTCTCATCTCCGCGCGCGCGCCGCCTTGCGCCATGGCGAGGTCCGTTATTCCTCTTACATTCACTTTCGGCTCGGAAAACTTGATATTTCCGTCGAAGAGAGCCGCGACGCCAAACCTCGCCCCTATTTTTCTGACGGCATCCGCGTCGAGCTGGCGGGCGCCGATCGCCGCCAGGACCGACTCCGCGGTTCCCAGCTCGACCAGGCGAGTGCCGGGCTGCGCCGACTGGACCGAGGACTGGAAACGCTGCGTCGCGTAGCGGTTGATCGCCGCGTCGGCATTGGACGCGAACTCGATGATGCCGATGGCCGGGTAACTCCTCAGGTCCACCTCGGGAGGAACGCGGACCGTAACGTAGCGGGAACCGGCGCAGCCGGGAACCCCCAAGGACAGGAACAGCAGCAGCAGCGCGAGACGGGGTATCATTTCGGAACTCCCGTAGGATTACGTTAGTAGTTAGTATAAAGGGAATAAGTTTCGCGCCTCCATCGTTTGCCCCTTTATCGTTCACTTCGAAGGAGATCCCATGATTCGCTCCATATCAGCATTACTCATCGCCGCCGTATCCGCCGTTGCCATCGCCCAGGCCCCCGCCAATCCGCCGGTGAGGATCCGCGGCACGGTGGAGAAGATCGACGGTACGAACCTCACCATCAAGGCCAACAGCGGCCAGAGCATGAACGTGAAGCTCGCGGACAATTACGTGGTGATGGGGGTCGCCAAGGCGGGCCTCGCCGATCTCTCCAGCGGAAAATTCATCGGCACCACGACGGTCGGAGAGCGCAATGGCGCGCTGGTCGCGCTCGAGGTGCACATTTTCCCGGAGAACATGCGCGGCACCGGCGAAGGGCACTACGACTGGGACCTGAGGCCCGACAGCAAGATGACCAATGCCAACGTGGCCAATGTCACGAGCATGGGCAAGGACCGCGTCCTCACGGTGCAGTACAAGGGCGGCGAGAAGAAGGTGCTGGTTCCCGAGAACGCGGCGATCGTGGCCTTCACGCCCACCGAGCGCAGCGAGCTCAAGCCCGGGGCCAAAGTCTTCGTGAACTCGCAGCGCCAGCCCGACGGCGCCCTCAGCGCCGCGCGCGTCAACGTCGGCCTGAAAGGCCAGGTGCCGCCGATGTAGCGGCAGGCGCCGCGGATTGCTAATCGGCGCGGACCCCGATCTCGCGGATCAGCTTTCCCCACTTCGCCGTCTCCGCCGCGACGAATTCCGCGAACTGCGCCGGCGTCATCGGCGTGAAGCGCGCGCCTTCCGTCAAAAGGCGTTGCTGGACATCGGGCGTGCGCATAATGGCGAGGATCCCGGTATTGAGCTTCGCGGTGATCGCCGCGGGCAGTCCGGCCGGGCCGAAGGTGCCGACCCAGTTGTTGACCTCGAATCCCGGCAGCGCTTCGGCGAGCGCGGGAAATTCCGGAGCGGCGGGCGAGCGGCCGGTGCCGAGGACAGCAATACCTTTCAGCTTGCCCGCCTTCACGTGCGGCAGCACGGTGGGCATGGTTGCGAACAACATCGAAGTCTGGCCGCCGAGCAGATCGGTGATCGCTGGCACGTTGCCCTTGTAGGGCACGTGGACGATGTCCACGCGCGCCATGGACTTGAACAATTCGCAGGCGAGGTGGCTGGTCGTGCCCACGCCCGCCGAAGCGCAGGTGAGCTTTCCCGGCTGTGCCCGCGCGAGCGCGATCAGCTCAGCGGGCGTCCCCGCTGCGACCGAAGGATGCAGCGCGAGCAGGCTCTCCGCCTCGATCACGAGCGCGATGGGAGTGAAGTCCTTCGCCGAATCGTAGGGCATATTGCGGTACAGGCTCGCGTTGAGCGCCTGCGTGCCGATGCTGCCCATGAGGATCGTATAGCCGTCGGGCGCGCTCTTCGCGACGAGCTCGGCGCCGATGTTGCC
>DATHJM010000217.1:0-3869 GCA_035489775.1 Burkholderiales bacterium | reverse complement strand
TAGCCGGGAACGCCGCTCTCGGCGACGGTCGGCACCCCGGGCAAGCCGGGAAACCGCTTGTCCGAGGTCACGGCAAGCGGCTTCAGGGCCCCGCCCTTGATCTGCGCCATCACCGGCGCGAGGATCTCGAACGCGACCTGCACGTCGCCGCCCTTCAGCGCCAGGATGACTGCAGGTGTCGCCTTGAACGGCACGACCTGCGCGTCGATTCCAGACATCGACTTGAACAGTTCCGCAGCGAGGTGCTGCGTGCTCCCGATATTGATCGTGCCGATGTTGAACTTGTCGGGGTTGGCCCGGGCGGCCGCGATCAAGTCGCGGACAGAGCCGATTTTGGAAATTGAATCCACGACCAGTACCAGATCGAAGAATCCGACGGTTGAGATCGGCGCAAAATCGTTTACCGTGTCGTAGGGAAGCGACTTGAACAGCGAAGCGCTCACCGCGTTGCCGTTGGTGATGAAAAGCAGCGCATACCCATCGGGCTCGGATTTTGCGACGGCTTCCGAAGCGACGATGCCCCCGGCGCTAGGACGGTTTTCCACCAGCACCTGCTGGCCGATGGTTTCACTCATCTTCTGTGCGAGCACTCGCGCCGTAATGTCGGCCACACCACCCGCGGCAAACGGCACCAAGACTCTTATGGGGCGCGTCGGATAGCCTTGCGCGGATACGGGTGCCGCCGCAGCCGCCAGCGCAACGGCGAAAATCAACGTCAAGGGAGAAACGATCGCTTTCACGCGCCGGAGAGGAGGTTGTTTCAAGTTGGTCGGGGCGGCGAGATTCGAACTCGCGACCACCTGCACCCCATGCAGGTACGCTACCAGGCTGCGCTACGCCCCGACGCGTGAAAAGTATATCAGAGCGGGTGAGACAATTCGCCCCGTCTCAGCGCAACAGGTCGATGACGTTCTTCAGCTCCTGCTTCAATACCGTAAGAACGCTCCGCGTTTCGTGGCCGCGCGGCGCAGAGGCCGCGGTTGCGGAGCGCGCTGAGGCTGCGCTCAGGTTTTCGTCGAGGCGGTTGCGCGCGCCGCTGATGGTGAATCCCTGTTCGTACAGGAGCTCGCGGATCCGGCGGATCAGCAGCACCTCGTGGTGCTGGTAGTAGCGACGGTTGCCGCGACGCTTGACCGGACGAAGCTGGGTGAATTCCTGTTCCCAGTAACGCAAGACGTGCGGCTTCACCCCGCACAACTCGCTTACCTCCCCAATGGTGAAGTAGCGCTTCGCCGGGATCGGCGGCAGGCTATCCTTGGTCGCCTTGCTTTCCATGGGTCTGCTCGACCAGCGCCTTGAGCTTCTGGCTTGCGTGGAACGTCACCACGCGCCGTGCCGTGATGGGAATTTCTTCGCCGGTCTTGGGGTTGCGGCCGGGTCGCTGCGGTTTGTTGCGCAGCTGAAAGTTGCCGAACCCGGATAGCTTGACGCTCTCTCCGTTTTCGAGCGCCAGGCGGATCTCCTCGAAGAACGTTTCCACCATGTCCTTCGCCTCGCGCTTGTTCAGCCCCACCTTCTCAAAAAGCATGTCCGCCAGCTCGGCTTTTGTAAGTGTCATTTGCGCTCCCTTGGAGAGTCAGAATCACTCTCCACTTCATTACTTAAGTACGTAATTTAGCACCGAATTTTGCGGCGAGAAGCTCAGTAAGTTGCGCCATTGCGGCGTCCGCCTCCGCATCGGTCAACGTCCTGGCAGTATCTTGCATAACTACCCGAAACGCAAGGCTTTTTTTACCTCGATGTACACCTTCCCCCCGGTAGAAGTCAAACAGCCGGATATCCTGAACCAAAGGGGGGCGATTCCGGGCGAGTTCTTCCAGGATGCCCGAAACCGGTATCCCCTCGTCAAACTCCATGGAACGGTCCCGGATCACGGGGGGAAATTTGGAGATTTCCCGGTATTGCGGCATATCCACCGCAGCCAGCCCGGCGACATCCAGCTCGAAGAGGACCGGCGCTTGGGGCAGGTCGTATTTCTGCTGCCAGCGCGGATGCAGCTCGCCCAGCCAGCCGATGGCAGCGCCACCCAAGCTGATGCTGGCCGCGCGGCCCGGGTGCAGCCCCGGATGAGCGAAGGGGGCAAACCGCGCCTGACGCGGAGCGAGGAGCGCCTCGACGTCGCCCTTGGCGTCGTAAAAATCGACCGGGCGCACGGGAACACCCCATTGCTCGGCTGCAGCCGGCCCGTAGGCAAGGCCGCCGATGCGGAGCGGCTGGTGGTAGCCGGCGAGCGCTCTTGCCGGATCGCTGGGATCCTCGCCGCCGGAGGAGCGCAAAAAGCAGCGGGCAGCCTCAAAAACGCGCACGCGGCCGAGCTTGCGCGCCAGGTTGAAGCGCAGGTTCGCGACAAGGCTTCCCATGAGACTCGAGCGCATCACGTCGAGCTGGGCCGCAATCGGATTTTCCAGTCCGATCGGCTCGGCGTTGCCGCAGAAATCGCGTTCCCACTGTGCGTCCACGAAGCTGAAATTCACGACCTCGAAGTACTCGCGGTCCACAAGAATCCGCTTTAACTCGGAGAGGGTCCTGCTGCCCTCCGGAGCGGCGAGCATCGAGAGCGCCGCCTGCGGCGGCCGGGATGGAATATTGTCGTAACCATGCAACCGCGCGATTTCTTCGACCATGTCCTCCTCGATCTCGAGGTCGAAGCGATAGGAAGGCGGGGTTACCGTGAATTCACCGGCCGAGCGCGCATGCGGAAGCTGCAGGCGCTTGAGCAACCCCGCGATCTGCTCATCGGAGAACTGCACGCCTATGATCTTGCTCGCACGGCCCGAACGCAGCCGGACCGGCTTGCGCTTCGGCAGCGTTGCAGCAGCTTCGCTTATCGGTCCTGCCGCACCGCCGCAGACGTCAAATATCAGTTGCGTGGCGCGCTCGATTGCCTCGGCGGTGGCAGCAAAGTCCACGCCGCGCTCGAAGCGGAAAGCCGCGTCGCTGGACAGCGCGAAGCGTCGAGCACGGCCCGCGACGGCGGAGGGATCGAACCATGCCGCCTCGAGAAACAACTCGGTAGTCGAACCGGAAACCGCACTCGCCTCCCCGCCCATGACCCCGCCAAGCGCAAGCGGCTTCTTCACGTCGGCGATCAACAACACATCGGGGGCCAATTTGACCTCTTGTCCGTTGAGCAACCTGAGGCGCTCGCCTTCGCGGGCGCGCCGCACGATCACTTCGCCTTCGATTGCGCGGTTGTCGAAAGCGTGCAGGGGCTGCCCCAACTCGAGCATCACGAAGTTGGTGATGTCGACGATAGCGGAAATCGATCGCAGCCCGCAACGCTCCAACCGGCGCACCATCCAGTCGGGCGTTCGCGCCTTTGCGTTGACGCCGCGTATGATGCGGCCGCAGTAGCGTGGGCACGCTGCCGTATCCTGGAGGAGGATCTTGCGCTTTTCGTCCAGTGCGGCCTTCGCCGGGACCACCGCGGGGACAGCAAGCGGTGCACCGGTCAGAATCGAGACTTCCCGCGCGATGCCCCGCAGGCTCAGGCAATCACCGCGGTTCGGCGTGAGCTTGAGCGTGATGAGTTGATCATCCAGATCGAGCACCCGGCGCAGGTCCGCCCCGGGTAGCGCCTCAGCGGGCAAGGCAAGCAGCCCGGAATGATCCTGCGAAAGACCCAGTTCCTTCGCCGAGCACAGCATGCCGCTCGACTCGACGCCGCGGACCTTCGTTTGCTTGATTTCCATCTCCGGGAGCCGCGCACCCAACATCGCTACCGGCGCTTTCATTCCGGCGACGACGTTTGGAGCCCCGCAGACGATCGCAAGCGTCGAACCACCGACGTCGACCTTGCAGAGCGTGAGCCGGTCGGCGTTGGGGTGCTTTGCGACTTCGAGTACCAGCCCGACCACGACCTTGTCGAA
>DATHJM010000216.1:0-3546 GCA_035489775.1 Burkholderiales bacterium | reverse complement strand
CTCAGTTTCGCGCGGGCCAGGCCGAGGCAGTTAAGAACGCCAAGCTGCCGGGTTGACACAGGCTTCGTCCCGCATCCGCTTGTCTGCGAAAGTCGACGCGCTCCAATCCGTCTCGATCCGGGATGCCGTGGCGATACTGCGACGCGGCGGCTTGGTTGCCTTTCCCACCGAAACGGTCTACGGACTGGGCGCCGACGCATCCAACCCCGCAGCGGTCGCGCGAATGTACCATGTGAAGGGCCGTCCTGCGGCCCATCCCGTCATCGTCCATATCGGAGATGTCGGGCAACTGGATCGCTGGGCTCGCGAGATTCCGGAGGCAGCGACGAAGCTCGCAGCGCGCTTCTGGCCGGGGCCGCTTACCCTGGTGCTGAGGCGCGCAACGGGCGTGGGCGATGGGCTCACGGGCGGCGAGGATACGATCGGACTGCGCCTCCCCAATCACCCAGTCGCCCTTGAGCTGCTGCGCCAATTCGGCGGTGGAATCGCCGCTCCTTCCGCCAACAAGTTCGGTCGCATCAGTCCGACCACCGCAGAACACGTGCGCAACGACCTGTGCGGCGAAGTGGATTTGATCCTTGACGGTGGTCCCTGCGAGATCGGCATCGAATCCACCATCGTGGATCTCTCTCGAGGGAGGCCGGTGCTGCTTCGCCCCGGCCGAATCGGCACAGCCGATATCGCAGCAACGCTCGGCGTCGCGCTCCAGCCGCGCGATTCGGATGCGCCGCGCGCGCCGGGGACGCTCGCAGCGCACTACGCGCCACGGCAACCGCTTTGCCTGATCGAATCGGGCCAGTGGGAGCGAAGCGTACAGGGCGCTTCGCGTGGCCGGGGCGTGCTGTCCTTCCGCTCGCCTCCGGTCGGTGACATGAGCACCATGTGGATCGAGGCGTCCAGGCAACCGCAGCGATATGGACACGATCTTTACGCCAATCTGCGCGCGCTTGATTCATCCGGCTGTGATCGGATTCTTGTGGAGGAGCCGCCCGCGACGGCCGAATGGGCTGCAATGCGGGACCGGCTCAGTCGCGCCCGCTCGGGCTGACTGGCGCAATGCTTCGCAGCAGTGAAGCCCGGCTCGTTTGCGTTGTCGGAGAGGGGGATTGCGGCTAAAATTGCCGCGACTGGGGTTGTAGCTCAGCTGGGAGAGCGTCGCGTTCGCAATGCGAAGGTCGGGAGTTCGATCCTCCTCAACTCCACCACCGTCCCGTGAAGGCGTTGACACTTGCCCACGCCGCTCAAACTTCTGATTCTCGAGGATAACGCCTTCGACGTAGAGCTCGAAATCGGGAAGCTCAAGGCCGCTGGCTACGACTGCGAATGGCGGCAGGTGCAGACCCGGGAGGAATTCGAAGCGTGTCTGGATCACGGGGATTTCGAGCTGATCCTCGCAGACTACAATCTTCCGAATTTCGATGGCTTGAGCGCGCTCGGCCTGCTGAGGGAACGCGGCCTGGAAATCCCCCTGGTCTTCATCTCGGGTACGCTCGGCGAGGAGCGCGCCATCGAGAGCGTCAAGGCGGGCGCCACCGATTACGTGATGAAGGAAAGGCTCGAGCGCCTTGCGCCGGTGGTTACCCGCGCGCTGAACGACCGCCTTGAGCGGGCCAATCGCAGCGCGGCGCAACAGGCTCTGCGAGACGCCCACCGCAGGTTGCAGGCGCTTTCGGCGCGTCTGCTTCAGGTCGAGGAAACCGAGCGGCGCCGCATCGCGCGCGAATTGCACGATGGTGTAGGACAGCTGCTCACTGCGGTGAAATTGCGCCTCGCGGGCCTCAATCCCTCCTCAGCCGACTACGGTTCGCGCCGAGGCGAATGCGTTGCGGCGATCGACGACGCGCTCGAGCAAGTGCGTCGCGTGTCGCGCGACCTGAGACCCTCGCAGCTGGATGATCTTGGACTGGTGGCGGCGTTGCGTTCGCATCTCGACCAGCAGGCAGGCAGCGCCGGATTCAAGCCGAATTTCACGCATGAGCGGGTACCCCCACATCTCGCCGCCGAGATCGAGACCACGTGCTTTCGTATCGCGCAGGAGGCGCTCACCAATATCGCGCGCCACGCGCAGGCGAGCGAAGTTTGGGTTACGCTCACTGGCACGGAGGAGGAATTGCGTCTGGAAGTGCGCGATAACGGACAGGGTTTCGACGTCGCGGCCGCGCGACTGGGGGTAGCGGCCGGCAAGAGCATGGGTCTGCTGAGCATGGAAGAACGCGCGACGCTCGCCGGCGGGCGGCTTGCGATCGATTCGGCGCTCGGGCGGTATACCCGGTTGAGCCTTGCGTTCCCTCTGGTCCGAGCCGGCGCGGGACAAGCATGACCTCGGTGCGCGTACTTCTCGCGGATGATCACGCATTGGTGCGGGCCGGAATACGCGCGCTCCTGGAAGGACTGGAAGGGGTCACGGTCGTTGCCGAAGCAGGCAACGGCAGCGAAGTGTTGGAGCTTGCGCGCAAGCATCTCCCGGACGTCGTGCTGCTCGACATTTCCATGCCGGGACTCAGCGGGCTCGAGGCCAGCGCTCAGCTCAAGCAGGAGCTTCCGGAGGTGCGCGTGGTGATGCTTTCCATGCACGCCAACGAGGAATACGTGCTGCAGTCGCTGCGCGCGGGAGCCGCGGGCTACATGCTCAAGGATTCCGCAACCGCTGAACTGGAACTCGCGCTGCAAGCCGTGATGCGAGGCGAAAGCTATTTCAGCCCGCCCATCTCCAAGCAGATGGTGGAAGGCTACGTGCAGCGAGTCGGGGCCGAGCAGCCCGCGGCTGACAACCTGACGCCACGGCAGCGCCAGGTCCTGCAGCTTATCGCCGGGGGTCACAGCACCAAGGAAATCGCCTATCACCTCGAGCTCTCGGTGAAGACCGTGGAGACCCATCGCGCCCAACTGATGGACAGGCTGCAGATCCGCGACATCGCCGGCCTCGTGAAGTACGCGATCCGCAACGGTCTCGTCAGCTCCGCGAAATAATAATGAACCTTTAAATCAAGAGGTTCCTGGAACAACTGCTTTCTTAAGGTATTTAGCGGACCCTGCTCAGGACCGGCCTGATTGGCCCATCCTGCGTCTAGCTCTATTGTGTCGGAATCACCCGCCGGTGGCGGGCCAAGATGCCGGTTCGGCACTCCCCTTGCTCGGTTTCAGAAAGGTCAACGTTGAAGCGCATCAGGGTCATGGTGGTCGACGACAGCCTGCAATTCGCGAACGCGGCCGCGCAGTTTCTTGCATACGAAGACAACTTCGAGGTGCTGGCGAGCGCGAATTCCGGACGCGAGGCGATAGCGCGCACTGGCACCGAACGGCCCGACCTCATGTTCATCGACATCAGCATGCCCGGCATGAACGGGTTCGCGGTGGCGTCCCTGATCAAGGGGCTTGAGGCCGCGCCAAAGATCGTGATGATGACGCTGGAGGACAGCGAGGAGAACCGCATCGGCGCGATGGCGGCAGGCGCGGATGCGTTCTTGTCCAAGGACAATTTCGCCCACGGGCTCGGTGCAGTGGTTGAATTATTGTTTGGTACATCGGGCTTGAACAAGGAACCGC
>DATHJM010000215.1:0-2616 GCA_035489775.1 Burkholderiales bacterium | reverse complement strand
CTCGAAAAGCCTCCACCGCATGCTCGCGACGCGCGGCAATCCGAGCACCGAGAATTTCTTTGGGATCGTGAAGGCGTTGCAGAAAAAGACCCGCACGCGCTTGCGCGTGGCGGTGCAATCCAGTTAAGGAGATTGGGGATGGCAAATCCGAGGCTTCGCAAGGAATTGCTCGAGACGGTGCGCGGTCTGCACGCAGCGGGCGCGATCGACTTCAGGAAGTTGGAGGAGTTCGAGACCTTCCGGGTGGTGCAAGCTCCCGCACCGGTTGTGCCGCCTTCTGCCCCGCTTCCGCCCAATTGCGTCGCCTCAGTTGTGTTGCAGCCGGGAGAAAGCGTCGAGTGGACTTGGACAACCGACGCGAACGGCGTGCGCTACGTGAGCGGTTACACGGTTGTCCGGGCCGGGTTCGAGGTGTAGCCTTGCGTCCTCGTACAAGGGAGAAGACCCATGAATAAAGCGCTCGGATTGTCCGTCGTCCTGGCCTTTGCGCCGTTTGCGCACGCCGCGGATATCGAGGCCGGCAAAGCCAGGGCCGCCACGGTGTGCGCGGCATGCCACGGCGCGAACGGCGTGAGCGTGAGCGATACCATCCCCAATCTCGCCGCCCAGCGCGCGGGCTACCTGGAGGCGCAGCTCAAGGCGTTCAAGGACGGCACGCGCAAGGCGCAGAGCCCGACGAGTCCCGCGGCGCTCATGAGTGCGATCGCGACCCAGCTCGGCCCCGACGACATCGCCAACGTCGCGGCGTACTTCGCCTCGCAGCCCGGCGCAGCCACCGGCGCCAAGTCCGCGCTGCTGCCCGATGTCGCGAGGACCCACGTGAGCTTCCCCGAGGGCTACAAGGAATCGTTCGTCAAGTACCACACCATCAGCTTCCCCGCGGCCAAACAGGTGCGCTACTACTACGCCAACAAGGCCGCCGTGGCGGCGGCAAAGGCGGGCAAGCCGCTGCCGGACGGCTCGGTGCTGTTCGCCGAAGTGTATGCGGCGAAGGTCGATGCCGACGGCAAGCCGGTCATGGGCGGCGACGGCTTCTTCGTGCCCGAAAAAATCGTCGCCTACACGGCGATGGCGCGCGAAGCAGGCTGGGGCAAGGACATCCCCGAGATGCTGCGCAACGAGAACTGGAACTACGCGGTCTTCACCACCGACAAGCAGCACCGGCCCGGCGTGAACCAGGCCGAGTGCCTCGCCTGCCACAAGCCGCTCGACAAGGTCAGCTACACCTTCACGCTGAAGCAGCTCGCCGACGCGAAGTAAGAGAGGGCAGCGAAGCTAGCCGGCGCTCAGCCGCAGGTACTGAAGAAACTCCCTCCGGGTCTTCGGCCCGTAGGTCTCAAAGTGCGGCTCCGGATTCTCCAGGTACGCGCTGCGCTCGTGGGCGATGCGGTCGCGCGAAGTGTATTTCTTGATGTCGGCGGCGGAAAGGCCGTACACCCTGGCGGCGTTGCGGCCGAAGATCCTGGCGCGGAGCTCGGGGGTGATTTCGGCGTAGCCGTGCTTCTCGCGCAGGGCCGGAGCGATTTGAAAGGCGCGGAACGCCTGGATCTGGTCCTGGGGCGAGCCGTACCAGATCGAGTCGGTGCCCCAGAGGACATTGTCGGGGCCGCAGTGCTTCACCAGCTTGCCGATCGCGTGGGCCGCCTGCTCGGGGTCGCGCATCAGGAAGCGCCAGGTGCTGCCGAGCTCGGCGTAGACGTTCGAGCCGGGGGCGACGCTGTTTTTCTGCAGTGAGGCGACCAGGGTGTCGATGCCGTCGCGGCCGGGAGTGTGAGCCTCTTCCCCGACGCCGGTGACGAAGCCCGAGTGGTAGACGAGGAAGTTGACGTCGGGGAAGCGCTTCGCGACGACGCCGATGTCGCTGCACTGGCTGTGCTCGTAGGATTTGCTGCCGAACGGCAGGCCCTTGTGCACGGCGATGTTCTTCACGCCGAGCTTGCGCGCCTTTTCGATGAAGCGGATGCCGACCTCGTCGGAGAGGAAGAAGCCTTTGCCGTCCGGGCCCCACTGGGTGTAGGTCTTCCAGGCGGAAACGCCCCATTTCTCCTTCAGCTCGTCCATGCCTTCCAGGTCTCCCGGCTGGTTCGGGTTGACGCGGCCGTGCAAGAGCAGCCGGTGCGTGCCCTCGAGCTTCTCGACGACGCGGCGCACGGCGTCGGCGGCCTGGATGGTGACGGGCTCGGCGTCGCGCCGCGACGGGACGAAGGAGAGCACCATGACGTCGGTGTCCGAGTCCATGAAGACGTCCTTGATAAACACCTCGGCGCTCTTCGCGTTTCCCTTCGGGGTGTCGATAAAGTGGCCCTGCACGTCGAAGATGAACTCGTCTTTCGCCGGTCCGACCTGCGCGCGCGCGAGCCTGTCGTCGAGCGCCGCCTCCTTCGAAATCTCGAAGGCGCCGCCGGTGCGGCCGGCAGCGGCGTTCGCGGCGTTGAAGGCGAGCAGCGTGCTGGCGGCGCCGCAGGAGGAAACGAGGAACCCGCGGCGGGTGAGATTTATTTTCTTCGAGAAGGAAGAAGCGAATTCATGCGCCAGCCGGTTCGCCTCGAGATTGGCGGGCCACAGCGGCACGGGCGCGAACTCGCCGTTGGAGGTCGAGTCGAGCTTGATCGGCAG
>DATHJM010000214.1:0-4063 GCA_035489775.1 Burkholderiales bacterium | reverse complement strand
AGGAGGCATCGAAGGCGCGGTGCTCTTCAGCGGCGCGGGTACCGATCAACTCGCGCCCTCCAGAGGCGTGACACTCGATGAGGTCGTGGCCGCGTACGAAGAGCAGTGCGAAGCGATCGAAAGGCTCGGCGGCCGGATCGTGCTCATGGCGAGCCGCGCGCTTGCCGTCTGCGCCCGTTCGTCCGACGACTACCAATGGGTTTATTCGCGCGTGCTCTCGCAGGTAAAGCGACCCGTGATCATTCACTGGCTCGGTGAGATGTTCGATCCGCAACTCGCCGGCTACTGGGGCGATGACAACCACGGCAGGGCGATGAACGTGGCACTCGCGGTGATCGAGTCAAACCGCGCCAAGGTGGACGGCATCAAGATCTCGCTGCTCGATCGACAAAAGGAAATCGACATGCGCAGGCGTCTCCCCGAGGGGGTGCGCATGTATACCGGGGACGATTTCAACTATCCGGAGCTGATCGAGGGCGGCTGGGAAGGCCACTCCGACGCGCTTCTCGGCATTTTCGACGCGATCGCCCCGGCGGCCTCCGCGGCGCTGGGCCGCCTGGCTTCAGGCGACGCGCTCGGTTTTCACGACATCCTCGCGCCGACGGTGCCGCTCGCGCGTCACATCTTTGCCGCGCCGACGCGCTTCTACAAGACGGGACTCGTGTTCCTCGCTTGGCTGAACGGCCACCAGGAGCATTTCGTCATGGTCGGCGGCCAGCAGTCGGCCCGCACGGTCGCGGATCTGGCGGAAACCTTCCGGCTGGCCGACGCTGCCGGATTGCTGCGCGATCCCGAACTCGCCGCATCCAGAATGAGGCATTTTCTCGCCGTCAGCGGCATCGGTGGATGAGCAATCCGCCCGATCCCGAGCTGCTTTCGCTCAATACCGCCACGGTGCGGGAAAAGTGGAACCTGCGCCAGATGATCGAGGGCTGCGCGCGCCATGGCATCCGGGGGATTTCGCCTTGGCGGGACAAACTCGCCGAGACGGGCGCGAAGGAAGCGGCCAAGGCGATCCGCGACAATGGCCTCGCCGTGACGGGGCTTTGCCGCGGGGGGATGTTCCCCGGAGCAGACCGCAGGGCGCGTCAGGCCGCGATCGACGACAACCTGCGTGCGATCGACGATGCCGCGACTCTCGAGGCAAGGTGCCTGGTGCTCGTGGTCGGCGGGCTTCCTCCCGGTTCCAAAGACCTGGCGGGCGCGCGACAGATGGTGAGGGACGGTATCGGCGAAGTGTTCGATCACGCGCGCTCGGCAGGCGTCCCGCTCGCGATCGAGCCGCTGCATCCCATGTATTGCGCCGACCGTGCCTGCGTGAACACGCTGGCGCAGGCGCTGGATCTGTGCGACGAGCTGGACCGCAATGCAAGCGGCGCGCTCGGTGTCGTGGTGGATGCTTACCACGTCTGGTGGGACCCCTTCCTCAAGGCTCAGATCGAGCGCGCGGGCGACAGGCGCCTGCTTGCATTCCATATCTGCGACTGGCTGGTGCCCACCACGGACCTGCTCACCGACCGGGGAATGATGGGCGACGGCGTGATCGACCTTCCGCTCATGCGCTCGTGGATGGAGGGGGCAGGGTACCGCGGTTTCCACGAAGTCGAGATCCTGTCTTCGCGCAATTGGTGGCGGCGGGACCCGGACGAGGTGCTCGCGAGTTGCCGCGTGCGACATCAGACAGCCTGTTAGCATTCCAAGCAGGGCCGCCCGTTTGGCGGTGTCGGGGCCGGGAAGGTAAAATTACCAACTCCGGGTTTCACTTACCCATCCAGCGACAGGACTGTCTCATGGACCGAAATCTCCTTTCCAAAACGGCCGCGGCCATGGTCGCAAGAGGCAAAGGGCTGCTCGCAGCCGACGAGTCCAGCGGCACATGCGAGAAGCGGTTCAAGTCGGTTGGAGTCGAGTGCACGGAGGCCACCCGCCGTGCCTACCGCGATTTGCTGTTCACGACGAAAGGCATGGAAGAATTCGTAAGCGGGGTGATCCTGTTCGACGAAACCCTCCGCCAAAGCACCGTATCGGGCAACGAGCCGTTCCCGAGATACCTCGAGAAAAAGGGTGTCATCCCCGGCATCAAGGTGGACAAGGGCACTCACGACCTCGCGCTCTCTCCCGGAGAAAAGGTGACCGAGGGACTGGACGGCCTGCGCGGCCGGCTCGAGGACTATTTCGGCCTTGGTGCGCGCTTTGCCAAGTGGCGCGCGGTGATCACTATCGGTCCCGGGATCCCGAGCCACGCCTGCATCTATGCCAACGCGCACGCGCTGGCGCGCTACTCGGCCTTGTGCCAGGAAGCGTCCATCGTGCCCATCGTCGAGCCCGAGGTGCTGCTCGACGGCGACCACACGATCGAGCGCTGCTACGAGGCAACCGAGGCAACGCTCTCGGCGGTATTCGCGGCGCTGCGCGCCCACAACGTGTCGTTCGAGCATACCGTTCTTAAAGCTTCGATGGTGGTTTCGGGCAAGGACTGCCCTAAACAGGCCGGAATCGAGCGCGTGGCAGAGGAAACGGTGCGCTGTCTGAAGCGCACCGTGCCCGCGGCCCTGCCCGGTGTCGTGTTTCTCTCGGGCGGCCAAAGCGATGAGGCCGCGACTGCACACCTCAACGAGATGGCGAAAATGCCGGGACTGCCTTGGCCGCTCACATTCTCCTACAGCCGTGCGCTGCAGAATCCGCCTCTGAAGGCTTGGCGCGGCCAGTCGGGCAACGTCGCAGCCGCCCAGCGGGCGTTCCATCACCGGGCCCGCATGAACGGACTCGCGGCTCAAGGAAAATACCGTCCGGAGCTGGAGAAACAGGCGGCGTAGCAATGGCACCTCCGCTCTACGAATCGAGCATCGGGAGCCTGCCGTTTCTCGGGCGAGGCAAAGTCCGCGATATGTACGCGGTAGGCGATGACCGCTTGCTCATCGTCACGACCGATCGCCTGTCGGCTTTCGACGTCGTGCTACCCGACCCCATTCCCGGCAAGGGCGAAGTGCTGAATGAGATGTCCAACTTCTGGTTCAGGAAGCTCGCGCACATCGTGCCCAATCACCTGAACGGCGCGGCGCCCGAGACCGTGATCAAGGGCGCGGACGAAGCCGCGCAGGTCGTGGGCCGGGCGGTCGTCGTGAAGAAACTCACGCCGCTGCCGATCGAGGCGGTCGTGCGTGGCTATCTCATCGGCTCGGGGTGGAAGGACTACCAAAGCACCGGCGCCCTGTGCGGCATTCCGCTGCCCAAAGGATTGAAGCAGGCCGACAAACTGCCCGAGGTTATCTTCACGCCCGCCACCAAGGCCGAGGCGGGCGCGCATGACGAAAACATTTCGTTCGATCAGGTGGAAAAGCTCATCGGCAAGAAGCTTGCCGCGAAGGTGCGTGATGTCAGCATCCGGCTGTATCGCGAGGCGGCAGAGTATGCGCGCGCGCGAGGCATCATCATCGCCGACACCAAGTTCGAGTTCGGCACCGACGCAGGAGGAAATCTCGTCCTCATCGACGAAGCGCTCACCGCGGACTCCTCCCGATTCTGGCCGACGGACGAGTATCGGCCCGGAATCAGCCCTCCTTCATTCGACAAGCAGTACGTGCGCGACTACCTGGAGACGCTGGGCTGGAAGAAGACGCCCCCCGCGCCCAGGCTTCCCGCCGAAGTCATCGCGAAGACGTCCGAAAAATATCGCGAAGCCCTGTTCCGTCTGACGGGGCAAAAACTAGGAATATGAAGATGGCCACTGGCTCGCCTCTTGTCGGCATCGTCATGGGAAGCGCAAGCGACTGGGAGGTGATGCGCGAGGCAGCAAAGCAGCTCACCGATTTTTCCGTGCCTTTCGAAGCCAAGGTGCTTTCGGCGCATCGCTCGCCCGACGCCCTCGCAAAATGGGTGGAGCAGCTGAGTGCGAAGGGTGCCCGCTGCTTCATCGCCGGCGCAGGCGGTGCGGCGCATCTGGCCGGTGTGATCGCGGCGAAAACGACGCTTCCCGTGCTCGGGGTGCCGATGCCCTCCAAGTATCTTCACGGGTTGGATTCACTGCTGTCGATCGTGCAGATGCCCAAGGGGATTCCTGTCG
>DATHJM010000213.1:0-5848 GCA_035489775.1 Burkholderiales bacterium | reverse complement strand
GCGCCGAGGCGGTCGAGATCTTCGCGAAATGGGTGCCCGGCGTCGATCTCGCCGTGGCGCGCAAGGCGATCGAGCACATCAGCTACGATCCGCGCATGTCGCGCGAGAGCCTGCGCGCCTTCGAGAACGCGCAGAACGACCTGCTGAAGCTCACGATCAAGGACGGCAAGCCGCTCAAGATCACCGACGTCGTGCTCACGCGCTTCACGCAGGCGGCGGAGAAGGCGCATCCGGAGTATTTCGTGGACCTGCCGGCGCTCCCCAGATGATGCGCACGGCGGTGCTCGGGGCGCCGCGCAAACTCGAGATCGTCGAGCGCCGCAAGCCGGAGGCCGGGCCCGGCGAGGTCATCGTGCGCACAGCCGCGACCGCCGTCTGCCACACCGACCTTTCCATTTACGCGGGAGAGCACCCGGGAGTCAAATATCCGGTGGTGATGGGCCACGAATCGACCGGCGTCATCGATTCGCTGGGCGAAGGCGTATCGGAAGTGAAGCCGGGGCAGCACGTCATCATCAATCCCATCATCACCTGCGGGCGCTGCGACCAGTGCCTGCGCGGCGCGGGCAACCTGTGCCGCAATGCCGGGCTGTTCGGGCGCGAGGTCGAAGGCTCGCTCAGCCAGTACGTCAAGCTGCCGTCGCAATACATCCACGTCCTGCCTGCGCGGCTGCCGCTGGAGCAGGCGACGATCATCGAAACGCTCGCCACGGTGCGTCACGCTCAGAATCGCGTGGGCGTCCTGACGGGGGAATCGGTGGTCGTGCTGGGCCAGGGCACTGCAGGCCTCTTGCATACGCGCCTCGCGGTGCTCACCGGCGCGGTGGTGATCGCGGTCTCGCGCACCCGCTGGAAGCTCGAGATGGCGGAACGAATGGGCGCGAATCACGTCGTCGAGTCCTCGGTCGACAAGGCCGTGGAGGAAGTGCGTCGGCTCACCGGCGGCAAAGGCGCGGACGTCGTGATCGATGCCGCGGGCGGCGCGGAGACGCTGCGCGCGGCGATGGACATGCTGCGTCCCGGCGGGCGTTTCTCGGCGTTCGCGGTGAGCCACGAGACGGTGCGCGGGTTCACCACTTTCCCCCTCTACTTCGGCGAGATCAGCATCATCGGCTCGCGGGCCCTGACCCCTCAGGACATGAATCCGAGCATCCAGCTGATCGCCTCGGGCGCGGTCGACGTCAGCGGATTCATCACGGCCAAATATCCGCTCACCGATTCTGCGGCGGCGTTTGAGGAATACGAGCGCAATCCGAGCCGCATCCTGCGGATCGTCATCGATTCCGGGGGCTGAGCCGATGATGCCGCGGCTGGTTGTTCCCCTGGGGGCGCCCGAGGCAGCCGACCCTTCGCGCTTCGGCGCGAAGGCGGCGAACCTCGCCGCTCTGGTGCACGCGGGCCTGCCGGTGCCCGCGGGCTTCTGCGTCGACGCGCAGGCATACCGAACGCAACTCGCGGCGCTCGACCTTGAAGAGACCGCGCGCGGGGTGTTCTCCTCGGGAGACCGTCCGCGGGCGAGGCGCCACGCGCTCGACATGAAACTCGGGTTGATGGAGCGCCCGGTTGCGCCGGAGCTTGCCGCGCCCATGCTCGCGGCATGGCGCGCTATAACGGGCTCGGGCGCGCAGGGCGTCGTTCGCTCCTCGGCTCTCGTCGAAGATCGCGCCGACTCCAGTTTCGCGGGGCAGTTCGAGAGCTTTCTCGAGCTGCAGGGCGAAGAGGAGTTTTTCACCGCGGTGCGCGCCTGCTGGGCTGCGCTCTGGTCGACGCGTGCGCTTCGCTACATGGCGACTCACGGGCTCGACGCGGCCGACACCGCCATGGCCTTGATCATCCAGCCGCTCGTGGCGGCGCGCGTGTCCGGAGGCGGCCTCTCCCGAACCGCCGATGGCGACAGCGTGATCAATGCGGCCTGGGGATTGGGCTCGGCGATCGCGCAGGGAGAAGTCGCGCCGGACCGTTACGTGCTCGATCCCGCCGGAAACCTGAAGGAATCCACGCCGGGGAGGAAGTACCACAGCATGGGCTGCGCTCACGGCAGAAAAGCGCTTTCGCGCTCGCTGCTCGGCTCGCGCTGTCTCGATGACGAGCAGATCGCCGAGCTCGGTCTGATGATGCGCAAAGCGGAAGAGGTCATCGGAGAGCCCGTCGAGATCGAATGGGCGATGGACGAAACTGGAATCAAGCTCCTTCAGGCGCGCCCGCTGCACTTGGGCGAGCCACAGGCCGAGACGCAACTGCGCGACGAGATCTGGCTCGCGCATCCGCGATTGAACGGGCACCCTTGCGGAGTCGGCTGGGGAACAGGACGCGCCCGCGTGGTGAACTGTGAATGCGAGCTTGAACGCGTCGCGCCGGGCGACGTGCTGGTGACGACGGTGGCCGGACCGGCGCTCGGTCAGGTGCTGACGCATGTCGCGGGCGTCGTGGCGGAGCTCGGTGGCAGCACTTCGCATCTCGCCTCGCTCGCGCGGGAGCGCGGCGTGCCGATGGTGCTCGGCGTGCTCGATGCCACCCGCCGCATTCCCGACGGTTCCATGGTCGCGGTCGACGGCGTGGCCGGCGTCGTTCGCTGGATGCAATAGCCGGAAAAGGAGAAGCGGTGGCGGCGCGCGCGAAGGTGGTCATCACGGACTACGTGTGGGAATCCCTGGACGTGGAGAACAAGACCCTGGGGGCGCTGGCCGAGCTCGTGGCGCTCAAGACCACGAAGCCGGAGGAATTTCTTTCGCAGGCCCGGGATTGCGACGCCCTGCTCAACACCTATGCCGGACCCATTACCGCCGATGTGATGGCGCAGATGCCCAAGTGCAAAATCATCGCGCGCTACGGAATCGGCGTGGATACCATCGATCTGGACGCGGCGACGCGGGCCGGCATCATCGTCACCAACAACCCCACCTACTGCATCGAGGAGGTGGCGGAACAGACCATGGCGCTGATACTTTCGTCGGCGCGCAAGATCCCGTTCTACGACCGCATGGTCAGGGCAGGCCGTTGGGAAGTGCCTCCGGGCAAGCCAATCTACCGGCTCGTCGGGCGGACGCTCGGCCTGGTCGGCTTCGGCAATATCGCGCGACAGGTCGCGGTACGGGCGGCGGCCTTCGGCCTGAATGTGCTCTACAGCGATCCCTTCGTGAAGGAAGGACAGTTCGAGGTTCCGGGGAAAGCCGTCGATCTCGACACGTTGCTGCGCGAATCCGATTTCGTGTCGCTGCATCCGCCGCTCACCCCGCAGACGCGAAAAATGATCGGCGAGGACGCTTTCGGGAAAATGAAGCGGACAGCCGTTTTGATCAACTGCGCGCGCGGACCGATCGTCGATACCGACGCGCTGGTGCGCGCCCTGGACGCGAAGCGAATCGCGGGCGCCGCGCTCGACACGGTCGACCCCGAGCCGCTTCCCGACCCGCATCCCCTGCGCGGGCGCGACAACGTCATCATCAATCCGCACGTCGCCTGGTACAGCGAGCAGGCGATGGCGGGACTTCAGGCCGGCGCGCCGGGCGAAGTTCGCCGTGTGCTTTCGGGGGAATGGCCGGTGAACGTCGTGAATCGTGCGGTGAAAGCGAAAAACCGGGCGGGCTTGTAGTACAGTATCCAGGCTAGGAGGGAACCATGACTTTCATACGCACTGCGGTGTTTGCGCTCGCCTGTGTGATTTGGGCGAGCGGGGCGCTCGCCCAGGGAAAGTGGACGAAGCTCGCAGCGTTTCCGGAACCGACGGAAGAGCTGCTTGGCGCATCGGCCGCTTACGAGCTAGAAGGTGCGAAGAGATAATCCGCTCGTGATCTAGTAGCATTTGCATTTCGGTAACCCGCAGATCCCGCGTTCGAGTCCCGCTCGAGGGTGAGATAATGGTCCAGCAAACACTCTTTGTCTTGAGTTTCCTTCTTGCAGTTGCAGGTTGTGCTCTGAGTCCCTTCGATTCAGTTCGCACGCCCTCGTCCACTTCACAGGCCGCGAACAGCGCCGATACGCTGAAAGACCTTGAAGAACTACGACGTTGCGCGGCGTACATACAGTACCTCTGGCCACCAACAGTCAATTTTCGAAGCGCGTCCTGTGCGCCTCCCTCGATGACCAGGGACGAACAGAGCAGGCTGCGCGCGTTCGTCATTGAGCGCTATGGACTCAATTCCAAAGACTCTCGCGCCCGACAGGAAGGATTTACTGCGTTCAATAAAGACATGGAAGCAGTCAAACAAGACAAGATCAGTGAAGACACCCAAAAAGGTTTGGATAGGGCATGGCAATGTAAGCCGGCCAACAAGTTGGGAGTATTCGCATTAAAGCTAGACCTTCTATTTCGGAATCCGGCTTGCTCGCCACCCGCCATGACGACTGAGGAGCAGAATCGTCTACGTGCGGTCCTAATGTCCTTTTACGGAAGTTATGGACGAGGTCCGCAGACGTTTGAACGAGACCGCATTCATAGGGAAGGTCTTGACCGTAGTGCGCAAGCGGACGAAGCACGCCGAACCGCACAACTTGAACAGCAACGTGCCGAAGAGCAGGAACAAGTTTCAGAAACTCAAAAGAAGGAAACCGAAGATGCCGCGCGCGAAGAGCGCGAGCGTCTTCTCAAATCGGGGAAAATCAAAGTAGAGAACTTCAACGATGCCGTTCTTTACCTTAAACCAACATACCCCCTCTTTGATATTATTGCCTCCCCATTGCTTTCACCAGATAGAAGGATGTACAGCGGTGGAGTAATCCTTGATGCTCTGCAGGAGAAAAATGTATTGCGAGTAAGTCCGACCTATGCTGCTGGCCCTCTCTATGCGTTCCTCAAAATTACAGAGAAGACTATAAACTATGCTCCACAAGGAGAGATGCGTCTCGGAAATGGCTTCAATGTAATTGGAAAATACGTTGATAACCGAAACTATCGCACGGTCTCCGGCACAACTAAGACTGCTCCTGTCCTTGAAGTCTTATATATGGACACATGGCCAAGGTAATATAGGAGAGACTAACTGATGATAGGCAGAAAGGCCTTCGCGGACGAAATCCGGCAAATGGATCTCTCGGTTATCGGGCCTTATAACCTTCGCGCGCGCACCGAGTACAAATTGCATGTCGAGTTGGGTCCCTGCCCTTACGAAGGGGATGTTGCACGTGCGCCGATCGTTCTTTTGCTTGCAAACCCAGGCTTCGATAAGAAGACTTCGACGTTGGAGGACCATACGTTTGAGTCTGAGGGTTGGCCTCTGGCGGGTCTGCACCCGGGGGCACCGGACGGACTGCGACAGTGGTGGGCAAAGCGACTACGTGAGTTGATCGAGGAATTTACGGTACAGCGTGTTTCACAATCTGTCGCAGCGCTTCAATTCACTTCATGGGCGAGCGAGAAATTTGATTCCGACCTACGTTTACCCAGCCAACAAAACATGTTGAAGCTTGCCGAGGACGCTGTTAGTCGCGAAGCCTTGATCATCGTAATGCGCGCTAGGAAATTATGGCATCAAAAGGTTGCCGGTTATAGTCGACGTTTAGAGACCAGAGCTCCTCTCGTTTCCTACGTAACCAAGGGCAATGTTGGCGTGGACGGATGGCGCGCTGTGCTCGAAGCGGTGGCGGCGTTCTCGCCATGACTTAGACGATAGCGTTCAACGTTCACCTCTACTCTGGAGGAATGGCGGGCACCAGTATGTACGACGCGATGTCCCGCCCGCATAAATCGTGTTCTCGGTGCCCGGCGTTGTAGTTCGCGTGATAGTGGGTGTACGGGCGGTGTTCAGTCCGTCGTGCGGCCGGATGTCGAGGTGCGGGCGCGACAACGTCATCATCAATCCGCACGTTGCCTGGTACAGCGAGCAGGCGATGGCGGGACTTCAGGCTGGAG
>DATHJM010000212.1:0-4659 GCA_035489775.1 Burkholderiales bacterium | reverse complement strand
CGCGATTCTCGTCGTCACCGCGTGGCTGGGTTTGATGGCCGCCCTGGCCTTGTCGGCCGTTTCCCTTGGCATCCCCTGGGTGACTGCGGTAGCGGTGATCTCACTGGCCAATTTGGTGGCCGCGGCGATCATGACGTCCGTTTGCGTGAGAATGAGCCGGGATCTGCTATTCCCCGCTACCAAGCGGCAGCTGGAACCAAAACCGGCTCGGCCCGGGGAACGATGAAACACGCTCCCACTCGATCAGCCATTTTCACCGCCGAGCGCAGGCTGGCGCAATCCAGGCGTGACACCGTGGAGAGCTCCCGCCGCCTTCGATCCGCGCTGCGTTTCAGGCTCACGCAGCCCTCTTCACTGGCGTTGGCCGTCGGACTGGCGGCGTTGTTCGGTTTCTGGCTGGTGCGCCGGAACAGGCCGCGCGTTACGCCCGCAGGCAACGGGGCATCGACTTCGATGGCAGGTCTTGCAATAGCGTTATTGATTCGCTTCGGGTGGCAACGCTTTTCCGGCCTCCTGAGGGATTCGTGGGCATCGCCGCACTCGTCTGCGGGTGCGGGCGATGAAATCGTCAGACGGGAGTCCGTCCGCTTATCACCCTGACCAGGATGAGCACGACTGCGATCACCAGGAGAACGTGAATGAAACCGCCCAGGGTGTACGCAGAGACGAACCCCAGGAGCCACAGGACGACCAGAACAACAGCGATGGTATAGAGCATGGCGGGTCTTTCCTTTCTATTGTTCAACGCGCACAGCCACCAACGACATTACGGATGGGCTCGCGCGCAACGCCGTAAGATATCGGCAAGCGTACAGCGAACGGTTTTCGTTGTATGTGCGCCGGCGCGCAGAGTTGTCCCTGGGAGGTGCGCCGCACCCTCCCGTTACTTCGGAAGGTCGTCCGTGGAGCGCCGCAGGACAGCGCCGAAATTGTTCACGCCCTTGACCCCACCGAAGATGTAAGTGTAGAACAGGCTTGCGGTTCCCACGCTCTGATGCGTAGGGGGAAGGTCGGCATAGTGCGCATCCCGTTGAGAATAGGCGTACTTGAGAGCGATTGCATGGGGACCTTCAACGCGCACGGTGAACGTCAAGTCCCCGCGGAAGATGCGCTCAGCTCCGCGATTCTCAGTGGAAGCCACGTCGCTGACATAGTATGAGCGCGCCATCAGGTCGAGGTTGGCTGTGTCGCCGAATATCAGGCGCAGTGCAATGAGCGCCTGCGGCGTGGCGCCGTAGTGGTAGTCGCGTTCACCCGAGCCGTGAATGGTTCCGGCCGCCCCGTAGCCCAGGCCTCCGAGGACCGTGCCCTGGAGTGTCACTGAAGTTGAAATCCACCATTGGGCGGTCGTCCCGAGCGAAAGAGCCGTGCTCGAGACTCGAAAGACTTGCGGCGAAATGTAATCGTAGGTTCCATATAGGCCCCATACGCCCTTGTAGTCGTCGCCCAACCCGTACTCCTTGCCGACGAGGAGGCCGCGGCTCATGATGTCCTCGAATTTATTGGCGGTGGTGGCGGTGAATTCGAAATCGAAGTAGTCGAAAGGACGCGTATACCTGTATCCGTCCCTGCCCGGCAGCCCGTAGGTCAAGTGATAGTTCGCGAGCGCCGCTCCGCGTCTCACGTTTTGCGACTCGGCGTCGCCCGACAGGTGATCGATCCTGCTCGCACCGAGCCGCACGTACGAAAAGACGGCCGGGTCGCGGCTCTCGAACACCGTGCGGAAACGGTCGCCGAAGGCGAGCCGGGTGAAGCCCAGAGGCGGGGAGATCGCCGCCGCGCCCAGCTCGCGCCAGAACCCGGGCGTTTCGCCTCCGCCTTCGAGCAGCAGGCTCGCCATCCGGAACAGCGGCTCGCCGAGAAAGGCCCCGGCGAAGCCGGTCGTGACCAAGTCGTTGATGGAAGGCCGGCCCGTCTCGCCCGCTATCTCCCAAAACAAGCTGCCGCCGAAAGCAAATCCAAGGGATTCCCAGAAGTCGAGGCCGGTCGATCGCGCGAGGCCGTAGTAGACGGATCCCTGATACGGATGCATGAACTGGTTCACGTCGAACGGATCGGTGTCGACAACCCACCTGCCCTTCAAATTGTCCCGGACCGAGGAATAGCTTGAGCCGTACACCTGCTTGTCAATAACGTAGTAGTTGAACCGATTGACCAGGACGTTGAACCCTACTATTTCCCCGGCCGGGAGGAGGAAAGGCTTGTCGGCCTCAGGTGCTGCGAAAGGGGGCTTGGGCGAGGTGGGCGGCGTTCCGGGGGGATTTTGCGCAAGAAGGTACCGGTCGTACCAATCGAGCGGTCGTTTCAGGCCGAAGACAGGCGGGGCTGCGACGAATTCGCCTTTCTTCGCCCCGGATTCCTCCGCAAGACCGACACGCGGAGTGATGAGCGCCAGCGCGAGGGCAGCAACTGCACCACTGACTTGAAAGTTGCGAAATCCCCGGCGCTGCGTCACCATCCGCCCCGTTCCGAGGGCTTGCGCTCGGCGCTACCGATGCGATCGGGCTGGCCGGCCTTGAGGACAGCTTGCTGCTTCGCGCCCCAAAACTCGCGCACCAGGTCATCCAGCATCTCTCTGCCTGCAGGCAACAAAGCCGCAACGACAATGACGAAGACCAGAAATCTCGTTATGGCCACGATCATTGCTCCTGTTTATCCACGCGATCCTGCGCCGTGAACGGATTCACTTGCGCGTCTAGCGATCGGTGAGGTCCCAATTGCGGTTGCGAACCCGGAACTCCTTGA
This sequence comes from Burkholderiales bacterium, assembly GCA_035489775.1. Taxonomy (GTDB): domain Bacteria; phylum Pseudomonadota; class Gammaproteobacteria; order Burkholderiales; family SG8-39; genus VBDM01. The sequence goes on along the minus strand of DATHJM010000212.1, from coordinate 1,914 downwards.
GTTGATTTTCGACCGCCTCTTTCGAGATCCCGCGACGCTCCTGCATCCTTCCGGCGCGTTGATCGCGCCTGGCGGCTGCCACGCCCGGCGCATCATCGGTCAGCCCGCACCACTCTTCCCTCACTTTTCCGCTCAACTGCTTCCAGGCGCCTTCGAAACGATCCCGGTTCATTCTCGATCTCCTAGGGTTGTGGTTCGCTCCATCGTTGCGGCGAATTGTCCGCCTCGCGGAGCGCTCGATCCGTTCGCTGGCGTACATACGGCGCCAACCCCTAACGGGCGCCGCTATCGAATGCGCTGGACATGGTCGGTGACAAGCGGCTTCGCATCCGGCAGATCTGTCCCGCCGGCGCGCTTACGGCTTTGCGGAAGCGTGGATGAAGGTCTATCAGGTACTCGGATGCCGGGCCGAAAACACCGGCACCAATCCGCTGCCGCTTACGCGGGAGATACGTGTATGAGCGGTGAGGCGGAAGGGCCCCGCCGACATCCTCAGCGGCCTTTGTCCGGCCTTTTGTCCGGCCCTTTGTCCGGCCTTCGTCCGGCGCATGCCGGAAGCGGCATCAGCTCGCGATCCTGGCGGGCAGCAAGCGATCCGTTTCGCGTTTGACGACTGCGTAGCACTCGCAGACCCGCTCTTCCAGCTTTGGCCGGTCGAGCACTTTGATGTGACCGCGATTGTATTTGATCAATCCGGCCGTTTGCAGCTTTACTGCCGCCTCCGTGACGCCCTCGCGGCGCACCCCCAACATATTCGCGATCAGCTCCTGCGTCATGTGCAGCTCGTCCGAGTTCAGCCGGTCCAGGCTCAACAGCAGCCAGCGGGACAGTTGCTGCTCCACCGAATGGTGCCGGTTGCAAACGGCCGTCTGCGCCATCTGCGTGATCAGCGCCTGGGTGTAGCGCAGCAGCAGATGCTGCAATGGGCCGCTGTGCTCGAATTCCTTCTTGAGGATCTTTGACGGGAGGCGGTACGCGGTGCCCGCGCTTTGCACCACCGCCCGGCTGGGCGTGGATTCCCCGCCCATGAACAGAGCGACGCCGACCAGGCCTTCATAGCCCACGACCGCGATTTCCGCCGACGCTCCGCTTTTCATGACGTAAAGGAGCGACACGATGCAGTCGGTGGGGAAATACACGTAGTCCAATTTACCGCCGGACTCGTACACGGCCATGCCGAGCGGCAGCGGCACGCGCTCAAGGTCCGGCAGCAGGCGCTCGTAATCCGCCGTGGGCAGCGCGGCAAGTAGATGATTTTGAGTGGGCGTAGAGATTCCGGATAGAGCAGGATTCTTAGCCATGTTCACCTCCAAGCACCAGCAATAACCCCTTCCCTTCCCTCCCCTCCCCTCCGTTCAAGGGAACACAGCATCTTACCCTTTATGTCCGATAGCGTACAGAGTATCCTGCGGCGGCTACGAGGCTGTTACACCCATCTCTCCGCTGGAACAAAATTGTAACCAACCACCTGTTTCGGTATATAGGGGATTCCAGCCGTGAATTCAGACGCATGGGGAACCTGGAGCCCCCCCCCGAACGGCCCCCGGAATATTTCGCTGTATGTACGCGGACGCACAGAGCACGCGATTTGCGAAGCGGAAAATGCGCGTTGCGACAAAATTTTCACTTTAGAAGGATAGTACACACCATGAACACAAAACTTGCTGCAAGCTGCCTCGTGGCCGGCGCGTTGATGCTGCCGATTGCCGGCTATGCCGGTGATTCTGATGCCGACCGTTCGTCACCCAAGTCATTCGTCAAGGATTCGATAATCACCACCAAGATCAAGGCCGAGCTGGCCGAGGAAAAGATGTCCAGCCTGGTGAAGATCAAGGTCGATACGGACAACAAGGGCATGGTAGTTCTGAGCGGCACCGCCGCGAGCAAGAAGGCAGCGGACAAGGCCGTTTCGAT
>DATHJM010000211.1:0-3558 GCA_035489775.1 Burkholderiales bacterium | reverse complement strand
CCGTTGCGGGCAACAGAGCCGTCCCGTAGCGCCACATCACCTGATTGCCGTGATTGCCGCCGTTTGCCGCGTCGATGCGGGCACGCTCCGCGAAGCTGCGCCAGATGTAATGGATGCCCTGCTCGTCGTACCCGCGCGAATCGATGATCGGCAGCTTGCCGAGGTTCTTGCCGCTTGCCACGATGCCGGCCCTGTAGGCGATGTCGAGGGCCGCCAGGTCGGCGTTGGTGCGCGCCGCCCCGCGGTTGAAATCCGCATCGAAGCCGCCGATCTTCTCGTTCAGCGTGACGAACTCCTCGGGCGTGATCGCGCCTGCGAGCAGCGCGTTCAGGCCATACTGGATGCCGACGTTGTCGAGAGTCTGCCTGGCACGAATGCTCCCGGCAGGGATGCCGGCGGTCGTCCCCCAGACCGCGGCGGAGAGGTCGGCGTCGCCGCAGCGCGTGCCATTCGGATTGCTCACCGGGTCGTAGACCAGCGCCGCAGGTAGCCGGCAGTTGTTACGCGGCGCCGCGGACTGCGGTGGCACCAACTGGTCCGGATTCCCCAACGCACCGGTCGTTTGATTGATCACCAGCGTCGGCACGTAGTTGCCGGGTTTGTTGTTGAACCCGAAAGCATTGTTCCAGGACTGGCAACCCACTTGATCGAGGTGGCCGTTGATCGCCGCCTTCTTCGCGTTGATCTGCGCCTGCGTCAGGCCCGTCATCAACGACGTCCACTCCGGCCCGGCGTAGAAGTTCACCAGCAGCACGCAGTCAGTGACCTCGAGGCCGGTGGTGATCGAATCGGGGAAATCGCAGCTCGGCTGGATGCCGTCGAGCAGTCCGGGGAAGATCGAGGCGGCGGTGTTCTGCTGGATCGAGCCGCCCGAGCAGCCGTTGCCCATCAAGTACTTGATCTCGCCGTAGGCGTCGACGATGTGCTCCTTCATCATCATCAGCGTCTCGGCGTTCAGGACCCGGTTCGAGTTGTAGAGCGAATCGGTGAGGCTGTTGTCCGCGACCATGAAGCCGCGCGACAACGCCGCGTCATCGGCCCAGTTCTGCTCGCTGCGGAATTGCAGCCGCGGCTGGCCGGTCGACGCGCCGAAGGTGTAGACGACCTTGCCGTTCCATTGCGGCTGCGGCGCCAGCGCCGTCCAGGGCGTTGCTCTGGCCGGGTCGAACAGCACCGCGATGTCGTAGATGCCGCGATTCAGCGTTCCGCGCTCGACGCGCACGATGTACGGCACCGTCAGTCCGGCGCTCGTGGTGGTCATCGCCAGATCCGGCGGCGTGGTGCCGACCGTATACGGCTTGAAGCATGCATTCGCCGCCGGGACAGCCGGCGGGCTCGGATCCGGCAGCGCGGTCGAGCAAGGCGACGTCGTGGTGCGGTAGAACAGCTTGTACTCGGTCGCGATGTTGCACTGCGCATCGATCGCAAACGTCGTCAGGCCGCTCGCGTTCGACGCGGGCGTGTTGCCTGATTGGGCAACCGGCGTCGGCGTCGCGCAGATCCAGGGCGTGGTCTGCGAGCCGAGCAGCACCGGTCCGCCGATCGGGTGGTTGGTGATTCTCAGCCGCGCCTGCGGCTCGCTGTGCCCGCGGCCACGAGCCTCGGCGACGAACTCGTTGTCGCCGTCCACGAGGCCCGTCACCACGCCCCGCAGGGTGCTGGCGGCCGTGGTCTTGAAGGCAGCGGTGACGTCCCGGCCATTGAGCCGCAAGCTGACCTGGTTCAGCCGTACGCTCTCCGGCACGCGCACCTCGAGCAGCGCGTCGCCGCCGCTTATGAGATCTGCGCGGTTCGACAGCGACACGATCTCGAATTTGGACGGGCCCTCTCCCGCCTGCGCCGTGACCAGAAGTAGCGCGCCTAACGCCAGGAATGACGATTTCATGCAGTTCATGGTTTCCTCCTTGAGTGCACTTGGGGGTGCTACGTCAACGGCATAAGACAAGCGGAGATCGTCAATGCAGCCCTGCTACGCCAGCGCCTGCTTCACCCGCTCCGGCGAAAAAGGCAGCGCGCGCAGGCGCTTCCCCGTGGCGCTGAACAGGGCGTTGGCGATCGCCGCCGCGGCCGGGCCCTGCGAGCCTTCGCCGACGCCGAGGAAACGCTCCTCGGGGCGATCGAGCAGCACGACCTCGACTTGCGGCACGTCCCCGAAATGAATGATCGGGTAGTCCGCCCACGACCGCGTCGTGACGCGCGTGCGGTCGTACCTCACCGCCTCCATCAGCGTCCAGCTCGCCGACTGGATGATGCCGCCTTCGATCTGGTTGACGACGCCATCCGGGTTGACGATCTGCCCGGCATCGACCGCCGACACCGCGCGCGTGACGCGCACCTTGCCGCTCGTGCGATCGACTTCGACGTCAGCGACCACCGCGACGTAGCACGCCAGATTCTTGTACTTCGAGAACGCGAATCCGCGCCCGCGCATGCCGTCGCCCTTCGCGCCGGGTTGCCAGCCGGCGCGTTGCGCTGCGGCCTCGATGACGGCCTTCGCGCGAGGGTCTTTCAGGTGCCGCAGGCGGAACTCGACCGGATCTGCGCCCGCGGCGAACGCCAGCTCGTCGATGAACGATTCGAGCGCAAACACGTTGGCGTAGCCGCCGAGCGTGCGCAATGCCGAGGTGCGCATCGTCATCTCCGGCACGAAGTGCTTGACCACCTTCTGGTTCGGGAAATCGTAGAGAGGGATCGAGTTGCGCTCCCCGCCGCCGGTCGGCATCGGCGGGTCTACCGGGAATGGCGCCTTTGACGGCTTCTCCAGGTGCCAGCTCGCCAGGAGATTCACGCCATCCCTCGCGCCGGGGCGGTTGTTGTGCGGATGGCTCCACACGTCATGCGTCCAGCTGACGACGTTGCCCTGGGCATCGAGCCCGCCCGAGAGCTTCATCACCATCGCCGAGCCGTACGGCTCCCACTGGAACTCGTCGTCGCGCATCCATTGCAGCTTGACCGGACGGCCGCCGGTTGCGCGCGCGATGAGCGCCGCGTCGAGCGCAACGTCGTCGGCGCCGTTGTGGCCGTAGCAGCCCGCGCTTTCGGCGTGGATGCAGTGGATGTTCGCCGGATCGGTCGCGAACACCTGGGCGAGATCGCCGCGCAGCGGAAACACGCCCTGGCTGTGCGTCCACACCGTGAGCTTGCCCTCGCGCCACTGCGCCACCGCGCACGAGGGTCCGATCGAGCCGTGGACCTGGAACGGGCGCGTGTAGGTCGCGTTGAGCATCCTCGCCGGGGCGGCAGCAGTCGCGGAGGTTTTTTCGTTGACCACCGAGTCCACCGCCTTGACCTTCGTCATGAGGTGCTCGTAGAGAGCGTCGCCCGACGGCGGCAGCGACTCGCTCTCCTTCCACTGCGCGGATTTCTTCAGCGCCTCGCGCGCCTTGATCGCCTGCTCCTCGCGCTCGGCGACGACGCCGAGGAACGAGCCGTCGCGGACCACCGCGATCACGCCCGGAATGGCGCGCGCCTTCGCCTCGTCCACGGACTGAAGCGTCGCGCCATACTGCGGTGGGCGCACGACGCGGCCGTGCACCATGCCGGGCAGTCGCATGTCCT
>DATHJM010000210.1:0-3431 GCA_035489775.1 Burkholderiales bacterium | reverse complement strand
CACGCCAGCAGGTCCCGTTCGCGCCCGGATACAACGTTCCGTTTGCAGAAAAGGTCAAGAAGGAAGCCGGCCTACCCACCATGTGCGTGGGGCTGATCACCAGCCCGCGCCAATGCGAGGACATCATCGCTTCGGGTAAAGTCGATTTCGTCGTTCTCGCGCGCGGCATGATGTGGAACCCGCGCTTCGCCTGGCACGCCGCCGAAGAGCTGGGCGCGGAAACTCCGTACGCGCCGAAATACATGGCATGCCATCCGAAAATGCGCCCGCAGATCTTCCCGAATCGCGCAAAGGCCGCCTAGAGCGAAAATCGCCGCCCGCAGCTCGCGGCTGATCGTCCCGGAAGGCTGAAACGGGGGGCTCGGCCCCCGGTTTGTCGCCCCATATGTGCGCCAGCACACAGAGATATACCGCCCTATGCACCCCATCACACGGTGCATCCCGGGGAAAGGGGGGATCATCGAACCATGAAGCATCTCCGGCATTTGTTGATCGCTGCGGCCTTGTCGGCCGCCGTGCACCCAATCGGGGCGGCCGCCGAGCCGCTCCAGGGGGTTCGCGCGGCCGGCTGGAATTCGGAGCCGGCAGGCTTGGGCGTGACCCAGGAGAATGGGGCCATAGGGATCAACTGGAGCGGCGCGGCACCAGCCTCGCGTGCCACGCAGACGGTCAGGCGTATCGGGATCGGATTGGGATTCAGCAACGACGCTTTCGCCAACGGCTTCACAAGCTGGGACGGCGTCTATCTCCCGGCCTTCGACCGCGTTGCAGAGCGCAATACCGTTTACGGACTTTCGCGCGAAACCCTCGGGCTCAGCGACAGGAACGCGCTGTCCCCATCCTGTTGTCAGCGCAGCGAAACGCTGGCTTCGCCCCAGCGGCTCGCGGGCGCAGGGACCGCCGTCCCCGCATCACCAACGCTCAGCGTATTCGCGATAGTGCGGAAAAGGAGATGGGATATCGATTTGAAAGACGGGTGGAAGCTGCAGGCGGGGGGCCTGAGCAGGGAATACAGCCAAACGCTCCAGACGAAACTCGGGTTTCTCAAGGTCGAACGCTTCTGGGAGAGCTTTCGGGCATCCTATGCGTTCCAGCTCGAGCGCGCCAATAGCCTGAACCTGGCGCCGAGCCAGGTTTTGCTGTTCGATTACCTTTACAGTGCCCGCGACTCGATCGGCGTTTCCTATTCCGCCGGCCGCGAGTTCGCCGACTTCGGAGCGCTCGGCACATTGAACACGGAAGTGCGCAGCCTCGGCATCCGCGGACAACACTGGTTCAAAAAGGACTGGGCATTCACCTACCAGGCCGGACACAGCGACCATGGCAGCCTGCCTGCGTACGATCAGGTACGGCTTGGCCTCCAACGCAGCTTCTGACCCGCTGTTGAGCACGCCCTCGCCAGATATCGCTACGCGATAAGCCTGTCCTCGCGAATCGCCCGCGCGGTTTCCCTCGCGCGCTCCGACTCTTCCCGCATCCGCCGGATCTCCTCCGCGCTCAGGCGCTCGGGGTTGCTGTAGTCGAGCTTCCAGTCCGAGCTGCCGCTCCACCGCAGCGGCGAGTGCACCGTGGTGCGCGGCCCCGGGGCCGATTCGAGCACGCGCAGCGCGAGCTCGAGCGTGAAGGCCTGCGACTCCGGATCGTGCGGCCTGCCCGCGCTGTTGCCGAGAGGAAAATCGCTGAAAAGGAACCGCGGCACGCCGCAGTGCTCGACGATGTCCTTCGCGCAGCCCATCACCACGGTCGGGATTCCGTTCGCCTCCAGATGGCGCGCGATGAGACTGACCGTCTGGTGGCAGACCGGGCAATTGGGCACGAGGAGGGCGGCATCCGCCTCGTCTTCCACGCAGCGCGCGAGGATCTCGGGACAATCGACGTCCAGCGTGTGCTGCTGGCTGCGGTTGGTCGGCGCGCCGTGAAAGCGGCGGGGGAGACCCACCATGCCCTGGGCAGCCGCGCGCCTCAACGCGGGCAGCGGAAACCAGGTGCCGCTGTCCTCCATGCTGGTGTGCTTGCGGTCGATCGCGACGTGCGCGATGCGCAGGTCGTGGTCGGCGCTGGTGTCGCCCGAGTAGACGCTGAAGAACTTGGCCGCGGCGTTGTAGGCCGCGCCCGGACCCTGGTCGCCCTTGTCTGGCTGCCAGGGCGCCGCGGTGGTGATGAGCGCCACGCGCGAGCGCGCGAGCGGCTTCGCGAGCCGCTGGAAAGGCGCATCCGTGTAGTGCGCCCATACGTAGGGATTGCCGTAGCCGAGCGCGAGATACCAGTCGCGCGTGCGCTGCATGTAGGCGATCGGCCGGTCGTGCTCGGGAGCGAAACGGGTGTCGGTCATGCGCTACTCGAACTTGATGCCGGCCTGCCTGACCACCTTTTCCCAGCGTGCCAGGTCCTCGCGGATCTGCGCGGCAAACTGCTCGGGGGTGTTGCCCACCGGCTCGATGCCGAGCACGGCGTAGCGCTCCTTCACGGCCGGGTCGGCGAGAACCGCGGCGATTTCGCGCTGGAGGCGCTCGATCACCGGCGGCGGCGTCCTGGCCGGAGCAAGCACGCCGACCCAGGAATCCACGACGAACCCCGGGAGGCCGCTCTCCGCGAAGGTCGGCACGTCGGGCAGCGAAGACGAGCGCCTCGCGGAAGACACGCCGATCGCCTTCAGCTTCCCCGATTTTACGAATTGCTGCGATGAGGCGACGGCAGTGAAGACGAGCGGAATCTGCCCTCCGACCACATCGATGATCGCCTGGCCGCCGCCCTTGTAAGGCACGTGCGTCAACTGCGCGCCGGTACGCTGCGCGAGCATTTCCCCGGCGAGGTGCGGCGTGCCGCCGGTACCCGATGTGCCGAAGGCGAAGGGCCTCGCCTTCGCCTGCGCGATCAGCTCCTGCAGCGAGTTCGCCGGCACCGAGGGATGCGCGACCAGGATCAGCGTCGCATCGCCGAGCTTGGTGACGGGCGCGAAATCGAGCAAGGTATCGAACGGGATCTTCGCGAACACGTGGGGATTTATCACCATCGTGCCGTCGAAGCCGAGCACCAGCGTGTGGCCGTCGGGCGCGCTCCTTGCGACCTGCTCGGTGCCGATGTTCCCCGAGGCACCCGGGCGGTTCTCGACCACCACCGGCTGGCCGAGGCGCGCTCCGAGCCGGTCGGAGACCGCGCGCGCGCTCGTGTCGGTGACGCCTCCGGCGGCAAAGGGCACGACCAGCCGGACCGGCCGGGACGGGAAAGCCTGCCCTGGGTCCTGCGCAACGGCCGCAAAGGCCGCCTGGACCGCAACGAGCGCAAGAACCGTCGCAAGCCTGTTCGATCGCAGCAAGAGGCATTCCTCCGGAGCCAGTTGTTCGCCCGCTGGCGCGATGGCCTGTTGCGGGGTCGCTCAAGCATACAATAGCGTTCGCGTCGACGAACAGCCCTCCCCCATGCTCGATTTT
>DATHJM010000209.1:0-4257 GCA_035489775.1 Burkholderiales bacterium | reverse complement strand
GGCGCGAAAGCAGCACGTCGGCGCGCTCGGGCTTGGAGATCGCGCGCTGCGGCCTCAAGGGCCGTCCGTCGTCGTCGCAGGCCTGGAAATATCTTCCGTCGAGCTGAAAGTGCGCCGCATCCTCGCGGGCGAGCACGGTGTTCGGCTGCGTCCCGGCGGCGACGAATACGGTGTGCGCCGGCAGCCAGTGCTCTGCGGATTCGCCGCCCAGGCCGCTTTCCCGGGCGAAGCGGATGCCGCGCGCGGCGCCGTAATTGTCCACGTCCACCGCGACGGGCGACAGGCCTTCGGAGAAGGCGATGCCTTCTTCGAGCGCTTTCTCGACTTCCTCGTGGTTGAGCGTGTAGGAAGGACTGTCGGTCAACCGGCGCCGGTAGGCGATGGTGACGCCGCCCCAGTGCTGAAGGAGCTCGACGATGCGCGCGGCGCGGCCTTCGCGCGCGGCAAGGGCCCGTTCCTCGCGAACCGCGCGCGCATGGGCCAGAAACTCTTCGGCGATCTCGCGCTCCTGGTCGTCCCATTTTTCCCGCACCGCATCCTCGCCCGAGTCGGCGGCAAGGGTCTCGTAGCGCATCAGGAACTTCTCCACCTGGAGCGGATAGTAGGCGAGCGACTCGGTCGCGGTGTCGATCGCGGTCAAGCCGCCGCCGACCACCACCACGGGCAGGCGCAGCTGCATGTTGGCGATGGAATCCGTCTTCGCTGCGCCGGTGAGCTGCAGCGCCATCAGGAAGTCGGAGGCCGCGCGCACGCCGCGCGCGAGTCCGTTCGGGATATCGAGCACCGTTGGCTTGCCTGCGCCCATGCAAAGCGCCACGTGATCGAAACCGAGCTCGAACGCGTCCTCGACGGTGACCGTGCCGCCGAAGCGCACGCCTCCGTACATCGCGAACTCTGCGCGCCGCTCGAGCAGCAGGCGAACGAGCTTGAGGAAATTCTTGTCCCAGCGAACCGTGATGCCGTACTCGGCGACGCCGCCGAATCCAGCCATGACGCGGTCGTCGAGGGACTCATACAGCGTTTGCACGTCGCGGATCGGCTCGACGGGCGCGCGACTCCCGTCGGCCTTGATCCCGGAGAATCGGGCGGGCAGCGGCTCGATCTTCAGTCCGTCGATTCCGGCCACCCCGTGTCCTTCGTTCATGAGGTAGTGGGCGAGGGTGAAGCCGGCGGGCCCCATTCCGGCGATGAGCACCTTGTATCCGGTCGCGGGCAGGGGCAGGGGCCGGCGGAAATTGAGCGGGTTCCAGCGCGTGAGCAGCGAATAGATCTCGAAGCCCCAGGGCAGCTCCAGCACGTCTTTCAGGGTGCGCGTCTCGATCTGCGGAATGTTCACCGGCTCCTGCTTCTGGAAGATGCAGGCTTTCATGCAGTCGTTGCAGATGCGGTGCCCGGTCGCAGCGACCATGGGATTGTCGATGACGATCACGGCGAGCGCCGAGAGCGCATTGCCTTGCGCCTTCAGCGTGTGGAACTCGGAGATCTTTTCCTCCAGCGGGCAGCCGGCGAGCGTCACGCCGAACGGGCTCTTCTTGAACACCACCCTGTCCGGCGTTTCCGCGGGGGATTTGTCCCTGAGGCCCTTGGAGCAGGAATCCTTGCCCTGCGTGTGGCACCAGATGCAGTAGTTGGCCTGGTCGAGCGCGCCGACGAGATCGGTACCCGGGTCGGTGAGGGCGAAGCCTTTGCGCCTGCGAATGTGCTCGGGTTTGATCGTGTAGGTGGCGACGCCCTCCCGGTCGTTCTTTTGCGCGTGCACCAGCAGGTTGTGGGGATCGGTCTTGGATGGCGTCTTGAAAAGCACTCCCGCCTTCACGTGTTCGCGTCCGGCCGGCGTGTGCAGCGCCCAGGCCGAGTATTTCAGCGCGAGGTCGAGCGGAACTGCGCTCCCGGCTTCATCGGTGAGCCAATGGGTGACTTTCTTCGCGAACGTGAGCTCATCGAAGTGCCCGCCCAGGTGATTCTTTTTCAGTTCGGCCTCGAGGGCAGGCCCGTCGAGCCTGGCCGCCTCCTCGGGCTTCACCTTGTTCGCCGCACGGCGCTGCACGAACTGGCGCTTGACGCTGTAGAGCGGGGCGAGTTCGTGATGACGCGCGGCAAGCGCGAGAAATTCCGCCTGGATACCGAAGAGGTCCGCGAGAAAATCGTCCAGATGCGGTGCGATCTCGAGAATCAGGGCAGATTCGGACTTCGAATCCAGACTCGAAGACTCTCGCGCGGCCTCGAGTTGCGGTCTCAGCGCGGATTCCGCGGCGCCGAGATAGTCCAGGAATGCAGCATCGAGCCTGACAAGGCCGTCGCGCCCATGGAGTTCCGCGAAGGACAGGCCGTAAGCAAGCTTCAGCATCCCGCGCCTAGCGCTCCAGGAGCTTGAGCTTGCCCTTCACGTCCTTCCACTGGTCGGCGTCCTCGGGTCCGGGCTTGGCATCGGTGATCACGGGCCAGATCCTGGCGAGCTCGGCGTTCAGCGCGGTGAATTTCTTCTGCTCCTCGGGCACGTCTTCCTCGGGCAGAATCGCGTTCACCGGGCACTCGGGGATGCACACGGCGCAATCGATGCACTCGTCCGGGTCGATCACCAGCATGTTCGGCCCCTCGTGGAAGCAATCGACAGGGCAGACATCGACGCAGTCGGTGTACTTGCACTTGATGCAGCTCTCGATGACGACGTGAGTCATGGCGCAATCCTTCGAGTTATCAACAACCCGGGGTCCGGCCCCGGCAATAGGGCAAAATTATACGGTTTTCACCCGCCCCGATGTCGGCGCGCGTCAGCACTCTTGGCGATTTGCTTATGCCCGGCCGGCGGGTGCGCTAGAATTGCGCCCGCTGCGTCCGGCCGGAACGGCGCAGGGAACTCCGGCAAGCCTGCGCCGGTCTGTGGAGTCTGGATGATCAAAATCGAGAACCTGAGCAAGTCGTTCGGCGCCAAGCGCGCCGTCGACGGCATCTCCTTCGAGGTCGGCAAGGGCGAAGTGCTGGGATTCCTCGGGCCCAACGGCGCGGGCAAGTCGACCACCATGCGCATGATCACCGGTTTCATCCCGCCCAGCGCGGGCGCCGTCTCGGTGTGCGGGCTCGACGTGCAGGAAAACCCGATCGAGGTGAAGCGCCGGATCGGCTATCTTCCGGAAGCGGCGCCTTCTTACACGGAAATGTCTGTGCTTTCGTTCTTGAAGTTCGCCGCCGGGATGCGCGGCCTGCGCGGCGAGGAACGCCGGAATGCGATACGCCGCGTCGTCGAGCTGTGCCATCTGGAGAACGTGCTCGGCCAGACGATCGATACGCTCTCGAAAGGCTTCCGCCACCGCACCTGCCTCGCGCAGGCGCTGATCCACGATCCCGAGGTCCTGATCCTGGACGAGCCCACCGACGGGCTCGATCCGAACCAGAAGCACGAGGTGCGCACCCTCATACGCCGCATGGGCGAGAGCAAGGCGATCATTTTCTCGACGCATATCCTCGAGGAAGTCGAGGCAGCCTGCACCCGCGCGATCATCATCGACCGCGGCCGCATCGTCGCCAACGGCACGCCTGCCGAGCTCAAGGCCCGCGCCCCCAGCGGAAAGCTGGAGGACTTTTTCCGCTCGATCACCCGCTCCGACGTCCAAGCCGAGGCAGCAGCATGAGAAGTCATTGGGCGGCGATCTGGACCATCGCAAGGCGCGAGCTTGCGGCCTACTTCGAATCTCCGGTGGCCTACGTGTTCCTGGTGATCTTTCTTCTGCTTGCCGGGTTTTTCACCTTCACCTTCGGCGGTTTCTTCGAGCGTGGCGAGGCCTCGCTCGCGGCGTTCTTCAACTGGCTGCCGTGGCTGTTCCTGTTTCTGGTGCCTGCCGCGGGGATGCGCCTGTGGTCCGAGGAGCGGCGGCTCGGGACGATCGAGCTTTTGCTGACGATGCCGGTGGCCGCCTGGCAGGCGATCGTGGGCAAGTTCCTCGCCTCGTGGCTGTTTCTCATCGTCGCGCTGGCGCTCTCCTTTCCGATCGCGGTCACGGTCAACTGGCTCGGCGATCCTGACAACGGAGTGATTGCAAGCGGCTATGTCGGAGCGGCGCTGCTCGCCGGGGCCTACCTCGCGATCAGCTGCATGACTTCGGCTCTCACACGCAACCAGGTCATCGCTTTCATCCTCGCGGTGGTCCTGTGTTTGCTTCTGATCCTGGTCGGGTTTCCGCCGATAACCGATCTGCTCGCGCGCTGGGCGAGCCCCTGGGTGGTGGAAGCGGTCGCCAAGTTTTCCGTCCTCACGCATTA
>DATHJM010000208.1:0-3495 GCA_035489775.1 Burkholderiales bacterium | reverse complement strand
GTTCTTCGCCTCCCCTCCGTACTTCTTCGCCAGCACGTGCGTCATCGCCGCCGTCAGCGTCGTCTTGCCGTGATCCACGTGACCGATCGTCCCCACGTTCACGTGCGGCTTGGTCCTCTCGAATTTACCCTTGGACATGATTCGACTCCGTTATTCCTGTCATTTCTTTTCGTCTTTGCCGGTAACCTTGCTGATGACGCCCTCGGCAACCTGTTTGGGCGCTTCCGAGTAGTGCTTGAATTCCATCGTGTACGTCGCGCGGCCCTGGGTCAGCGAGCGCAGCTGCGTCGAATACTGGAACATTTCCGCGAGCGGCACTTCGGCGCGAATCACCTTGCCGGCGCCGAGGTCTTCCATTTCCCTGATGACGGCGCGGCGCGACGACAGGTCGCCTATTACGTCGCCCATTTTCTCCTCGGGGGTCTCGACCTCGACCGCCATGATCGGCTCGAGCAGCACCGGGTTGGCCTTGCGCATGCCGTCCTTGAAAGCGAAAATCGCCGCCATCTTGAATGCATTCTCGTTCGAGTCCACCTCGTGGTAGGACCCGTCGTACAGCGTGACCTTGACGTCCACCACGGGGAAGCCCGCGAGAACGCCGTCCGGCAGCGCCTCCTCGACGCCCTTTTTCACCGCAGGGATGAACTCTTTCGGCACCCTGCCGCCCTTGATGGCATCGACGAACTCGTAGCCGGTGCCGGGAGGCTGCGGATCGAGCCTCAACTTCACATGACCGTATTGGCCGCGTCCGCCCGACTGGCGGATGAACTTGCCTTCCTGCTCGACCGACTTCTTCATGGCCTCGCGGTAGGCAACCTGCGGCGCGCCGACGTTCGCTTCGACGCCGAACTCGCGCTTCATGCGGTCCACGATGATCTCCAGATGCAACTCGCCCATGCCGGAGATGATGGTCTGGCCCGATTCCTCGTCGGTGTGCACGCGGAAGGACGGGTCCTCCTGCGCCAGCCGATGCAGCGCCACGCCCATCTTCTCCTGGTCGGCTTTGGTCTTGGGCTCGACCGCGACGTGGATCACCGGTTCGGGGAACACCATCTTCTCGAGGATGATGACCTGGTCCGGGTCGCACAGGGTCTCGCCCGTTGTCACGTCCTTCAAACCGACTGCGGCGGCGATATCCCCGGCGCGCACTTCCTTGATCTCGTCGCGCTGATTGGCGTGCATCTGCAAGAGGCGCCCGATGCGCTCTTTCCTGCCGCGCACCGAGGTGTAGACGGTGTCGCCCGAGTTCAGGACGCCCGAATACACGCGGAAGAACGTGAGCTGGCCGACATAAGGGTCGGTCATGATCTTGAACGCGAGCGCCGAGAACGGCTCCTCGTCGCCGGGCTTGCGCGCGTTGGGCTTGCCGTCCTCGTCCTGACCCTTGACCGGCGGAATGTCCACCGGCGCAGGCAGGTAATCGATCACGGCATCGAGCATCGCCTGCACGCCCTTGTTCTTGAACGCGGAGCCGCACAGCATCGGCACGATCTGGTTCTTGATGGTGCGGATGCGCAGGCCCTTCTTGATGTCTTCGTTCGAGAGATTGTGGCCCTCGAGATACTTGTGCATGAGGTCGTCGTCGGCCTCGGCGGCGGCCTCGACCATCTTTTCCCGCCATTTCTTGGCCTCGTCGAGTAGATTGGCGGGGACGTCGCGCGTCTCGAACTTCATGCCCTGGGTGGAGTCGTCCCAGTAAATCGCCTTCATGCGCACGAGATCGACTACGCCCTCGAATTTTTCCTCCGCGCCGATCGGAATCTGGATGGGGACTGGATTGCCCTTCAGGCGCGTCTGGATGTGCCCGTAGGACTTGAAGAAGTCAGCGCCCTGCCGGTCCATCTTGTTGATGAACGCAAGGCGCGGCACGCCGTACTTGTTCGCCTGGCGCCATACGGTCTCCGATTGCGGCTGCACCCCGGCGACCGCGTCGTACACCATGCAGGCGCCGTCGAGCACGCGCATCGAGCGCTCCACTTCGATGGTGAAGTCGACGTGGCCGGGCGTGTCGATGATGTTGATGCGGTGCTCGGGAAAGTTGCCGTCCATCCCCTTCCAGAAGCAGGTCGTCGCCGCCGAGGTGATGGTGATGCCGCGCTCGCGCTCCTGCTCCATCCAGTCCATGACCGTTGCGCCGTCGTGCACCTCGCCCATCTTGTGGGAGACGCCGGTATAGAAAAGGATGCGCTCCGTGGTCGTGGTCTTGCCGGCATCGATATGCGCGCTGATGCCGATATTGCGGTAGCGGTCGATGGGGGTCTTGCGAGCCACTTGCAGCACCTTGAAATCCTAGAACCGGTAGTGCGCGAAGGCCTTGTTGGCCTCGGCCATGCGATGCACTTCCTCGCGCTTCTTCATCGCGCCGCCGCGGCCTTCGGCCGCTTCCATCAGCTCGCCCGCGAGGCGCGCGTCCATGGACTTCTCGCCGCGCTTCTGCGCCGCCTCGCGGATCCAGCGCATCGAGAGCGCGGCCCGCCGTACCGGGCGCACTTCGACCGGCACCTGGTAGTTGGCGCCGCCCACCCGGCGGCTTTTCACTTCGACCATGGGCTTCACGTTCTGCACCGCCTGGCTGAACACCTCGAGCGGATCCTTGCCGCTCTTCGACTTGATCGTGTCGAACGCGTCGTAGACGATGTGCTCGGCGATCGACTTCTTGCCGCGTGTCATCAGCACGTTGACGAACTTGGCGACGTCGGCGTTGCCGTATTTGGGATCCGGCAGGATCTCGCGCTTGGGAATTTCTCTGCGACGTGGCATGGAAAACCTTTAAATCGGATTTACGCGGCTTTGGGTTTCTTGGCGCCGTACTTCGAGCGGCCTTGCTTGCGGTCCTTGACCCCCTGGGTATCGAGGCTGCCGCGCACGATGTGGTAGCGCACGCCGGGCAGGTCTTTCACCCGGCCTCCCCGGATCAGCACCACGGAGTGTTCCTGCAGGTTGTGGCCTTCCCCGCCGATGTAACTGATCACCTCGAACCCGTTGGTGAGGCGCACTTTTGCGACCTTGCGAAGCGCCGAGTTCGGCTTCTTGGGCGTGGTCGTATAGACCCGCGTGCATACGCCTCGCTTCTGCGGCGAGCCGGCAAGCGCGGGAACCTTGCTCTTGGCGGGCAAGCGAGTCCGCGCGTTACGCACCAACTGGTTGACTGTCGGCATTATTTGCGTTCCAAAAAAGACCGGGACGGCCCGTCTGCGAAAAACGGCCGCCCCGCGCAGTTCGAAGAGGCGGGATTTTAGCGGGAAAAGCAGTCAATGGTCAACAAGTTATCTCACTTGGTAGTGTCTCAGCGGCAATGCGCGCCGGGAAGCAGAGTTGTCGGCCGAATCCGGGTAGCATTGGCCTCCCGAAAGGCTCCCGAAAGGCCTCCCGAAAGCTCGCAATCGGTGGAAGTTTCGATGACCAGCGCCCTGTTTC
This sequence comes from Burkholderiales bacterium, assembly GCA_035489775.1. Classification (GTDB taxonomy): domain Bacteria; phylum Pseudomonadota; class Gammaproteobacteria; order Burkholderiales; family SG8-39; genus VBDM01. The sequence goes on along the minus strand of DATHJM010000208.1, from coordinate 78 downwards.
AGCCCATTCAACTGCGCGACCTCGCGCTCGAGAACCGGATCATGGTATCGCCCATGTGCCAGTACTCGGCGGTGGACG
>DATHJM010000207.1:0-21264 GCA_035489775.1 Burkholderiales bacterium | reverse complement strand
TCGGCGCGACCGGCCCCTGGGACGCTTCCAAGCGCCGTCCCTGGATCGACTGGATCCACACCGCCTCCGACCAGGGCGCGCTGGTGCGCGACTACACCAAGTGGGACAACCAGCCCGCCTCGGTGCCGGCGGCGTACGAAGCGATCCTGCGCGCCGCCCAGATCGCCAACACCGCGCCGCGCGGGCCGACCTACGTGAACCTCGACGCCGGCTTGCAGGAATCGAAAATCGGCGCGCTCCCGCCGCTTCCCGATGCGAAGCGATACCGCGCGCCCGATCCGGTGCTGCCGGCTGCTCACCTCGCCGAGGCGGCGGCGAAGCTTCTCGCGGGCGCGAAGCATCCGGTGATCCTCGCCGGGCGCGTCTCCAGAAGCGAATCGTGCTGGAAGCAGCGCGTCGCGCTCGCTGAAAAGATCCACGCGCGCGTCTTCACCGACATCAAGGTCGGCGCGGCGTTTCCGACCGATCACCCGCTGCACGCCGCTCCGCCCGCGACCTTCCTTCCGCCCGATACGGCGAAGCTGCTGCGCGAGGCCGACGTGGTGCTGTCGCTCGACTGGGTCGATCTCGCGGGCACGCTGAAAGCGGCCTGGGGCGCTGACGCGGTGGGCGCGAAGGTGATCCAGATCTCGCCCGACGCGCACATTCACCGCGGCTGGAGCATGGATTACCAGGGCTTGCCGGCGGTAGACGTCTACATGATGTGCGAGCCGGACGCCGTGGTTCCGCTGCTGCTCGATAGCGTGAAGACGCGCCCCGGGGCGGTCGCGGCGAAACCCGCGCCGCTGCCGGATGCCGCGCCCGACGTGGTCTCGATCCGCACGCTTGCCGACGCCCTGAATGAGGCGGCGAAAGATATGGAAGTCTGCATCACGCGGCTGCCGCTCGGCTGGAACGGCGCCTACCGCCACTTCCGCCATCCGCTGGATTACATCGGCTCGGAGGGCGGCGGCGGAGTGGGCGCGGGGCCGGGCGTCACCGTGGGCGCGGCGCTCGCGCTGAAGGACAGCGGCCGGCTCCCCGTCGCCATCATGGGCGACGGCGATTTCCTGATGGGGGTCACCGCGCTGTGGACCGCCGCGCACTACGGCATTCCCTGCCTGATCCTCGTCGCCAACAACCGCTCCTTCTTCAACGACGAGCTGCACCAGGAGCGCGTCGCCAAGGAACGCTCGCGCCCGGTCGAGAATCGCTGGATCGGCCAGCGCATCAGCGGACCGGACATCGACATCGCGATGATGGCGCGCGCGCAAGGCGCCGAAGGCATCGGCCCGGTCGCGAAGGCGTCGGACCTGAAGCCCGCGATCGAGAAAGGAATCCTGGCTGCGCGGAGCGGAGCGGTGTGCGTCGTCGACGTTCGCGTCGCTCCCGGATACGACACCAACATGGGCGGCTCGGGAGCGAGCCAGAAGCGCTGAAAGCGGCGAAGAAGAGACGGGAGGACAACATGTTTTCAGCGCGAGTCTTGATTGCCCTGGTTGTGGGCGCCGTGCTGGCGCTGCCGGCCGGCGAAGCAGCGGCGCAGGCCACCTGGCCGAACCGGCCGATCCGCTTCACCGTGCCGCTCCCGCCGGGAGGCGCGAACGACCTGCTCGCGCGCGTGTTCGCCGAACGCCTGCAGGCGAACCTCGGGCAACCGGTGGTCGTGGAGAACAAGCCCGGCGCTGGCGGCAACCTGGGCACCGAGTTCGTAGCCAAGCAGCCCGCCGACGGATATTCGCTGCTGCTTTCCTCGAACACCCATGTGATCAACGTGAACTTCTTTGCGAAGCTTCCCTACGATCCGATCAAGGACTTCGAGCCCGTTACGCTCGTCGCCACGATTCCGTTCGTGCTGACGGTGAACTCGAGCCTTCCGGTGCAGAACATGAAGGAAATGCTGGCCTACCTGCGCTCCCATCCTGGTTCGACCTATGGCACTGCCGGTATCGGGACGCCGCACCATCTCGGCGCCGAGTTGCTCAAGACCATGACCGGGGTCGACATCACGCATGTGCCGTACAAGGGCGCCGCGTTCCTCGTACCTGCATTGCTCACGAGCGAGATTACCTTCTCGATCGCGTCGATCAGCTCGCTCGTGCCGCACTTCAAGTCCGGCAAGCTGCGGGCGATCGCGGTGGCCAACGAAAGCCGTACGTCCCTCCTGCCCGACGTGCCCACCATGGCCGAAGCGGGGCCGCTGCCGGGCTACGCGATCGATGTGTGGTTCGGCGTTCTCGTGCCGGCTGGCACGCCGCGGCCGATCGTCGACCGCCTGAATGCCGAGATCAACAAGGTCTTGCAGGATCCGGACGTCGTGAAAAATCGCCTCAATCCGGTGGGCCTGTCGGCAGTAGGCACGACACCCGAGCGCTACATGGAAGTCATGAAGGCCGACCTGGTGAAGTACGCGAAGATCGTCAAGGACGCGGGCATCAAGCCGGATTTGTGACCCGGCACCCGACTGCTCTCAGACGCCGAACCCGGCGAGCCGCCGCCTCCACGCCGGGATGATCTCCGGGTTCTTGCAGTAAAGCGGAGGCTCGCCGCGCAGGATGCGCGTGATATTCTCGACCGCCGCGGGCGGAAAGGAAGCGAACACGTCCCGGGTGTGACCCACCATGTGCGGCGTGAGAATGACGTTGTCGAGCTCGCGCAGCGGGCTGTCGTCGGGAAGAGGCTCGACGGCGAAGCTGTCGAGCGCGGCGCCCGCGATGCGCTTTTCCTTCAGCGCGCGGTAAAGCGCAGCTTCGTCGATCGCCTCGCCGCGCGAGGTGTTTACGAGATACGCCGAAGGCTTCATCAGCGCGAGCTCGCGCTCGCCCAGCATCCCGCGCGATTCCGGGGTGATGCTGACGAGCACCGCCACGATGTCGCTCGAGCGCAGCAGCGCGTCCAGGTCCGTCATCCTGACGCCCGCCGGCGCCTTGTCCTGCCCGACGAAAGGATCGCAGGCGACGAGGTTCACGCCGAAGCCCGAAAGCCGCTCGGCCACGCCGCGCGCAATTCGCCCCAGGCCCAACAGGCCGACCGTGCACCCGCGCAGCATGCGCGCCCAAGCGTCCTCCGGCCTGGGTCTGGGCCGCGGCCGGCGGCCGCGCAGCACGTCTTCCGTCGCCCTGGGCTGATACATCAGCATGAGTATCAACATCACCGTTGCCTCCGCCATGCCGAGAAAATTCTCGGGCGTCGCCCCGTGCCCGACGATGATGCCCAGCTCGTTCGCCGCGGCGAGATCCACCGTTTCCAGACCGATGGTCGGATTGACGATGCCGCGAAGGCGCGGGGCCGCGAGCATCACCTCGCGCGAGCAGATCGAGCGCGAGCTGAACATCATCACTTCGGCGCGGGCGAAAAGCTCCTCGTAGCGCGCTTCCGGATAGACGAGCTTTTTTCCCGGCGCGGTCTGCGGGCCGCGCAGGACTTCGATGCCGCTGCGCCCGAGACGCGACTCGATCTCGTCGAGCACCTCGACGAGCATGTAGTCATGGCAGATGAATGCCGTATGGCGGTTCATGCCGGCCGGCCGGTCGAGGATGGGTCTAGATGCAGTAGATATCCACCATCGAGGGCAGATAGTCGTTCTGCAGGACCGTTTTCTTCTTCGCGATCAGCCAGGACTTGCCCTTGCGGCGCAGTTCGTAATGAGCGTGGCCGAAGAAGATGCCGGTTTTCTTGTGGTGCGGATCGAAAACGTGGCTGGTCCAGCTGGAGCGCAGCCGCATGAGCGACTTTCCTTCCGCCCCGGTGAGCAGCACGTTGCCGACGATGTGCGTGGTGCGCCGGAGAGGCATCGACGCCGGCGAGCGCCGCGAGCGGATGCGCACGACGCGGTCTTCCAGTCCCGCGCGGTTCGCGTAGTAGATGTGCGATATCTCGGCCTGGGGATCCGAGGTCAGCTCGTCTTCCGTGCGCCAGGCCGGCACCCAGTACTCGCAGTCCTCCGTAAACAGGGCGAGCCATTCGTCCCAGCGCTGCTCGTCGAGATAAACGGCTTCGCGAACGAGAACATCGCGGCCGATCTCGAGGGAATCGGCCATCTTTCAGCGCGGGTAAGGTCTTTCGCCCGAGACTCCGGCCTGCATCAGGCGCGCCCACTCGCGATACGGCGCGTGAAAGCAGGTTTCGGTCTGGATCATGTACGGGCCTTGCAGGCTCGTCACCGGGTTGATGCCGATCTCGCGCGCGAGCGCGTTCGCGCCGGGCTCGGTCGCTCCGATGCCGCGCTGATACCCCTGCAGCCAGGAAATCGGCGCGGCGAACCCGGCCTGGCTGTCTTCATACACGCTGGTATCGTCGGGCGTCGCCAGGCCGCTCACGTTGAAGAAATCCTCGAACTGGCGAAGGCGCCAGGCGCGCTGCGCGGGCGGCTCGCCGGCCGGCGCCATGCAATAGACGCGCATCTCGGTCTTGTTCACCGCGAGCGGCCGGAACGTGCGCAGGAGAAGCGACGTGGAGTCGGCGATCTGCATGTTGGGAAACACCACGAGGTTGCGGAGCTTCAACATCCACTCGGCGCGCTTGTCGCCCACGCGCTTTCGGATTTCATCCCTGCCCGCGTAGACCTGCCGCCGCTCCGGCTGCGCCTGGTTCAGCCAGATCGCCGTGTGTCCGTGCTCGAAGTTGAAACTGCCCCCGTCCTGCGCCAAGCGCTTGTCCCAGTCGAAGGCGCGCGCGGCCTGGTTTCCGCTCTTGGCTTTCTCGCGCTGGCGCACCACCTCCATGAAGCTCGTGTGCGTCGAAGTCAGATGGTACTGGTCGACGCCGTTGTCCATCTGCAGCTTCCAGTTGGCATCGAACGTATAAGTGATGCGGCCCGGCACGCATTCCATTCCCCGCGGGCCCTGCTCCATCGCCAGATCGATGAAGAACTTCAGCTCGCCGAGATAGTCCTCGAGCGGCGGCACGTCCGGGCTCAGGCTGCCGAAGAGCAGCCCCTTGTAATTGGCGAAGCGTGCGAGCGGCACCAGATCGTGGTCCTCGGCGTCGAACGCCGCGCCGTAGCACGCGCTTTTCCGGTCCTTGACGTCGATGTTCCTGCCGCCCGAATCGTAGGCCCAGCCGTGGTAGTTGCACACGTGGTACTTGCGGTTGCCCGACTCGGTGCGGGCGAGCATCGTGCCCTTGTGCCGGCACACGTTCAGGAACGCGCCGAGCTTGCCGGATGCATCGCGCGTGACCATGACCGGGACCCGGCCGATATGGGTTGCGATGAAATCGTGCGGCGTGGCGAGCTGCGACTCGAAGGCGAGGAACGCCCAGGTGCGTTCGAAGATGTATTTCTGCTCCAGCTCGAAAAGCTCGGCGTCGGCGAAGAGATCGCGGTGCACGCGGAACGCGCCCTCTTCGGGCCGGTCGTCCACGTAGAGCTTGATGTCCTTGAGGTCCACGACCGATCCCGGGATGGCCGGCGCCTATGCGGCCGCTTTCCCCCGGTTCGTCTCGAATCCCGGCTCGCTTCCGAGCAGCGCCGCAGGCTTCTTCAGATTCTCTTGCCAAAGGAGCGACTCCATAAAGATATTGAGCGGCTGATCCTGGACGGTGAGCTCGTATACGTAATCGTCGTACGAAGCGTGGTTGTGCACCGCCCAACCGGGAGCGGAGAGCATGAGATCTCCCGCGGCCCATTCATAGCGATTGCCCGCGACCGTCGAATACCCCTTGCCGTGGAAATAATAGTTGATCGCGGCGGAAACGTGACGGTGCGGCCTATCGACGATCTTGGGCGGGCGAATCGTCATGGTGGCGAAGAAATTCGGCGTGATGCCGTTGGTGCGGCCGGTGACGGGGTTGTACATCATGTAGAGCCTGCGCCCGGCGTAGTCTTTCCCGAGCGCCTCGAGCTTGTCGAGCTCGCGCTTCACCTCTTTCCACGGGAAGTGCAGGGGCTTCGACACCACCGCCTCCGGATTGATGAGAATCTCGTACGGCATCAGCATGCCGCCGTCCGCGCCGATGCGGATCATCCCGTAGGGACTCTTGCGGCGCGGATCGCCGGGCTGCGTTTTCTCCTCCGCGTCCTCCACCGGGCGCAATTCGGCGGCAGGCTCGTCCTCCGGAAGATAGACCTGCATGTGCTGAAGGAGGGGCACGTTCGAATACGTCAGGCGGACCTGGAGATCCTTGCCGTCGTTGACATGGCGGTAGGCCGCGAAGGAAGGATGGTTCCAAACGTCGAATTGCCGGAAAGCGATTCGCCTGCCCGCGACCAGCGTGTGGCCCGAGCCGCCGATGCAGAAGTTCACCTCGGTGGCGTTGTGGCGGAACGCCGCGGTCTTCTCGCCCGGCTTGAGCACCGAGAGTCTGACCTGGATGCCCGGCGCGAAACCCGGCGCATTGGCCGCGGCGAGCGGATGCACGATCAGCGACTCGCGCCGGCCGTTCGCCGGCCGCGGCAGGCTCGCCAGCCGCCCGGCTTCGCTGTCGATCTCATCTTTCGTGACGACGATCGGCGTCCAGTAGCTGTTATTGTCCCGCGCATCCTGGCCCGAGCGGTCCAGAAACCGCCCCTGCATTTGCTGGAAGTCTTTTCTGAATTCGTTCATCGCAAAGCTCCTCGACCGAGGTTGAATCGTACTCCTTAAACCGCGCTCTTCGCCCGCGCGAGCCGCGGCTTCTGCTTTTTCGGCCGGGGAACGACGCGGCCCGCGCCGCGCTCTCTCGCGCGCTTCAGCAATTCCACCCCGAGAGCAAGATCGGAAATGCCCATGCCCATCGCTTTGAAGAGCGACACGTCATCCGCGCCCGAACGCCTGCGGCCCGAGGCGATGAGCCTGGAGAGCGGCGCCACCTCCTCCCACCCGGACGAGGCATATCGGGTCATGAATTCGCGCGAGAGCTGCTGCACGCCCGCCAGATTGTCCACGGCCACGAGCGTGGCGCGCTCGAAGACGTCCTGTGCGAATTCTTCCCGATCCGGGGCGATCGCGCCCACCGCGTTCAGGTGAACGCCTTTTTCGAGCATGGCCGCCGTGAGGAAAGGCTGCGCCGCCCGTGTCACCAGGGTCACGATCTGCGCTCCCCTGCATGCCTCGCCCACCGAAATGCAACTCACGGCTTCGATGCCGAACTCCTCGCGCGCTTTCGCGGCGAAGGCCTGGCGCGATTCTTCCCGGGGGCTGTAGATCTGCAGCCGCTCGATGGTCCGCACCGCGCGCATCGTGCCGACCTGGGCGAGCGCTTGTTTGCCCGTTCCGACGATCGCCATCACCTTCGCATCCCGCCGCGCCATCCAGTCGGCCGCCACGCCCGAGATGCCGCCGGTTCGCAGGCTGCCGAGTGCAAATGCCTCGATCACTGCGGCCAGGGACCCGTCCTCGGCGCTCCACAGGAGCAGAAGCGGACAAGTTCCCCCTTGCGTATGGGTCCAAGTCTTGGTGCCTACCAGATTTCCGAGCTTGCCGCCGATCGCGTGCAGGTTGTTTTTTCCATACTGCAGCAGCGTCTTCGTCATGTTCTGCGCCTCGCCGCCGGCCTCGGCGTGCAGCGCGGCCTCGAGAGCGGCGATCGCCTCCTTCAGGTCCATGAGCTGGACGACTTCGGATTCGGTGATCCAGATTGCGTCTGCGCCCATTTTCAGACTTTGAACGAGGTCAATACCTGCTTGGGAAACAATTCCTCGAGTACGAGGCGCCTGTGGCACACACCCTGCTCGAAGGCAAAATCGACGAAGGCCTGAAGCGTGGTCCGGTTCTTCTCCAGCCCGTAAGGCCAGATATCTTCTCCGAACAGCGCTTTCATGCGCTCGGCGTAGGGCGCAAGCCAGGCGAACGGCGCGTGCGAAGCGGTGATGTCCGAAAGCCGCTCGACCGAGCGGCGCTTCGCTTCCTCGAAAGCCTTGTAAAGACTCATCGCGAGCCAGGGGTGGCGCTCCAGCACCTCGGACTTGATGACGATCACGTGCATGATCGGAAAAACGCCGGTCTGCTTGAAATATGCCGCCTCGACCCCTTCGTAATCCGGAAACAACCGCCCGATCCCGCTGCCGAAGCCGCGAGGGGGCCGTGCGGAAAGTACGGCGTCGATGTCCCCCGCGAGCAGCATGTCGTTCAGGGAGTGCTGCGGCTCCGGGCGGAGCCGCACTCCTTCGGGCAGCTTCAGCTTCACTTTCTCCACGCGCCCCGCTTCGTTCACCCCCGCCTGGACCCACTCCACCGAGGCGAGCGGCACTTTGGCCTGGTGAACGAGGTAGCCGCGAGAGTAGATCACAGCGGTCTGGGCCCACTCCGGAACCCCGATACGCTTGCCCTTCAGTTGCTCCGGGCGGTCGATCTTGCCGCCTTCGCGCACGTAGATCATCGATTGGCGGAACACCCGCGATGGAAATACGGGAATCGCGGCGATGCTGTCGTCATCCTGCGAGCGCAGGGCCACGTACTTCCCCATGGACATTTCCGACACTTCCCATTCGCGGAAAAAGGTGAAGCGAAAGAACGCTTCCTCCGGGGGCAGGTAGAGCACATTGAGGCTCACGCCCTGAACGGGCACTTGGCCCGTCGCCACGTCGCGCGTGTGATCGTAGTCGCCCATGGCGAGCGTCAGGGACACTTTTTGCACGGCTTCGCTATTCCTTGAGCAGCACCGCGCCGTTTTCGATTTTCACGGCGTAAGTGCGAATGTCTTCGGTGCAGGGGATGCCGACCGCCTTGCCGGTCGCGATGTGAAACCTCCCCTGATGCAGCGGGCATTCGATCTCCTCACCCTCGATGAAGCCGTCGGCGAGGCTCGCCTGCCCGTGGGTGCAGGTGTCGTGCGTAGCGAAGATTTTTCCGCCGAGGTTGTACAGGCACACCGGCTCCGCGCCGAGATTGACGAGCAGCGTTCCGTCTTCGGGAACATCGGAGGCGTCGGCGACTTTGACCCAGTTCTCGCTCATGTCAGAGGGGATAGATCAGGCTGTTAGGGACGAGAAGGCTGTCGAAGATGCAGAGCTTTTCCTTGAATTTTAACCTGCCCTCCTCGACGACGAGCTTGTCGCGATATTGACCGGCGTTGAAAACGCGGGTGAACTCGTCCTGCAGCGTCTCGAACGCGACATAGTTCGCGCGTACCTCGAGCACGGCCTCCTTCCAGCCGAGGACGCGGACGCCGCTCACCATGCGGCGCATATAGCGCGGCGCGTATACGGCGGTCTTGCGTATTGCGGTGACCCGGTCGGCGAGATACCCCTTGCTTTCGCAAAGCCAGGTCGCGAGTGGCAGCCCGCGCTCGAAGTTCTCGCGTGGAACGATCTTGTAGAGACACTCGGCGACGAAGAACTCGGGCCATTCCTCGAAACGCTCCTCGTCCAGGCACGCGGTGTACGCGGCATAGAGCTCTTCAAGCTCCAGGCGCAGGTCCCGGGAATTCAACGTCAGATAACGCGCCGCAGCAGTCATATCAATAAAAAGAACGAACGTTCGATTTACATCATCTTGTGGAAGAGTAACAAGCGGTTAGACTTCCATGACCCGGCGATAGTAGGCGTAAAACGCGCGGATCACGGATTCCGTGACCATATGCTGCTCGTCCTTCCAGTCGCGCCCGCCCATCTCCATGACTCCGGCCCCTTCGGGGTACGGTCCGACACCTGCCTGAGAGAATTTCATCACTTCGCTGTCGTCGATCGAAACGAATCCCGCCGGTCCCATGAGGTTCGCCTGCCGCAACCTGCGCCGGGTCATGTCCCCGTCGTCGTCGGCATAGCCGAAATAAGTCCAGGCGAGCTCGAACGTCGTCGGGCCGCGCGTGATGAGCTGGCGCATAGCCAGTGTGTTCGACTGCTGCTGGATGATGAGGTTGGGCCAGAGCGTAGTCATGACGACGGTGTATTCGGGAAACTCGCGCACCGGCTCGAGGAGCCGGGGATCCTGCAGCTTGAAGTTGTCGATCAGCGACTTCATGTCGGCGTTGTCCTCGGTCTTCTTCTGATCCCCCCGCCAGGAAATCAGCGCACCGTGACGGCCGGTCGCATCCATCTGCACTTTCGAGGGCTGATCGGCTCGAAACAGCCCGAAGCTCACAAGGAAAACGTGCAGCAGGCTCGCGTGATAGGGGTCCTTGATGTTCTCGAACATCAATTTCCAGTTGGCGGGTATCAGTTGGCGCGAATATCCGAGCACGCGGAGCTCCCGGCCGTCGAACACGCGGTCGTACAGCGCCAGCATCGAAGGTCCGAAGTACTCTTCCAGCGCCTCGAGATCCGATGCAAAGGAGGCGAAGATCACGCCGTGACGGCGAGCGACCTTGAGCTTGCGCAGCCCGTGGTTCTTCGGATCGAAATCCGCGGGCATGCCGCCCTGCTTCTTCACGCCGCGCCGGAACGGCACCCCGATCAGATTGCCCTTCAAGTCGTAGGTCCACTGGTGGTAAGGGCACATGAACTCGGCGGTGTTGCCGAGATGCTTCTGGCAGAACTGCACGCCCCGGTGAGCGCAGCGGTTCTCGACCACGTTGATCGAGTCTTCCTTGTCGCGCACTACAACGACGGGCTTCTCGCCGATGAAAGTGCGCTTGAAATCACCCGGCTGGGGGATCTCCGCCTCCAAAGCGACGTAGCTCCAGCTCGGCCCGCAGAAAATGCGCTCCTGCTCCCGGGCATAGATTTCCGGGTCGGAGTAGAGCCAGTAGGGAATGCGGGATATGCCTTCTTTGGGCCATACGTGGAGCGCGCCCATGGATTCCTGTCTTTCCAGTTCTGGCGCAGCTCGTTAGGAACTGGACCGCTTGCGGCGGAACCTGGACAGAAGGTCGTCCAGGTGATCGTGACTCGAATAGCTGATGACCAGTTTCCCCGCGCCTTTTTTGCTCGGCTTGATCTCGACTTTGGTTCCGATCTCTTCGGACAATTCTTCCTCGAGGCGCGCGATGTCGCGATCTGTACCGGGCCTTCGCCTGGCTTTGGCCGTGGGGTGAAGGATGGCGTTGACGAGCTGCTCCGTCTGGCGGACGGAGAGCGCCTGGTCTGCGACCCGCTTCGCGGCGCTCTCCTGCTGCCGTCCGTCGAGCGCGAGAAGCGCGCGCGCGTGTCCCATCTCGAGCTTTCCGTCGAAAACCAACGCCTGGACGGCCTTTTGCAGATTCAATAACCTGAGCAAGTTGGTGGTTGCGGTGCGGGAGCGGCCGATGGCCTCCGCCGCCTCGTGGTGCGTGAGCTTGAACTCGCCGATCAGCCGCTGCACGCCGCCTGCTTCCTCGAGCGGGTTGAGGTTTTCCCTCTGGATGTTCTCGACCAGCGCCATGGCGAGCGCCGACGAATCCGGCACCTCGCGGACGAGCGCCGGGATTTCCGCGAGACCGGCGATCTTCGCTGCTCGCCAGCGGCGCTCCCCGGCGATGATCTCGTAACGGTCGCTCCCGACCGGCCGCACGAGAATGGGTTGCATCAGTCCTTGCTTCCTGATCGAAGCTGCGAGCTCCTGAAGCGAGCTTTCGTCCATCTTCGTGCGCGGCTGGTAGCGGCCACGCTGCACCTGATCGATGCGAAGCGTGGCTTGCTGCTCGGAAACCGGCCTCCCCTCCCCATCCTTGTCCAGGAGAGCGTCCAAGCCCCTGCCCAGTCCCTTGAGCTTCACCGGCATTTCCCGCTCATGCCGTCACCGCGATGCCGTTCCGGGAGAGAATCTCGCCCGCCAGGGCGATGTAGGCCTGCGAGCCTTTGCATTCGCGATCGAGCGTCACGGCGGGTGCGCCGAAGCTCGGCGCCTCCGCGAGCCGTACGTTGCGCGGAATCACGGTCTCGTACACCTTCTTGCCGAAGTGCTCCTGCAACTGCGCCGACACCTGCTGCGCGAGCGCATTGCGTGGATCGTACATGGTTCGAAGCAGCCCCTCGATATCGAGCTTCGGATTCAGACGCTGGCGGATCTTCTTGATCGTGTTCACGAGATCGGAGAGCCCCTCGAGCGCGTAGTACTCGCATTGCATCGGGATCATCACTGCATCGGCTGCGACCAATCCGTTCACCGTGAGCATGTTGAGGGCGGGAGGGCAGTCGAGGAGGATGAAATCGTACTGCCCGGCGATCGATTTCAGCGCGCCTTTCAAGCGGGATTCGCGGTGCTCAAGGTCGACCAGTTCTACTTCCGCGCCAGCGAGGTCGCGGTTGGCGGGAATCAGGTCGTACCCGCCTGATTCCGACTTCTGCCGCGCCGATTCGGCGGTGGCCAGTCCCAGCAGCACCTGGTAGACAGAGACCTTCAGTGTCCCCTTGTCGATGCCGCTGCCCGTGGTGGCGTTGCCCTGCGGATCGAGATCCACCAGCAGCACGCGCATCCCGGACTGCGCGAGGCCCGCCGCGAGATTGACGCTGGTCGTGGTCTTTCCGACTCCACCCTTCTGGTTGGTAACGGCGAGGATGCGGGTCATGCGCGCTCGATCAGGACAAGGTGACGCTCCGCATCGAGCCCGGGAACTGCGAAGGCGTGCACCTGCCGCAGACGGAAACCGGGTTGCAAGCGCTCGATCTCCTCGAAGGGATAGACACCCTTCATTGCTGCGAGCACGCCGCCCGGCGCGAGCAAATGCCCAGTCAGGGCGATGAACTCGGCAATTTCGGCAAACGCACGGGAAATGATGCAATCGAATTTTTCGGCGGCGTGCCAAGCCTCGACCCGCTCGCATACCACGATGGCGTTTTTCAACTGAAGTTCCGCTACCGCCTGCCGGAGGAAGGCCGCTTTTTTGTGATTGCTGTCGAGCAATGCGACTTGAATGTCGGGTCTGGCCACCGCGATGGGAATGCCAGGAAATCCCGCACCGCTGCCGGCGTCGAGTACCCGGGTTCCAGTCATGTATGGGATCACGGCTAAGCAGTCAAGTAGATGACCACTAACCATCTTCTCCCCGCCCCGTATGGCGGTCAGGTTATATACCTGGTTCCATTTCTCAAGCAGTGCGAGGTACTGAAGGAGCTTGTTCCTGCCGTCACGACCCAGTGCGAGACCTAATTCCGCTACTCCTTTTTCGAGGCGTCGGCCCAATTCGGCCTGCGCAAGCCCCGCCACCAATGTCGTCATGCCGCCGATCTTTCTGGCGTGCCCATCCCACGCTTCAGGTGGACGAGCAGCAGCGAGATCGCGGCCGGGGTGATGCCTGAAATGCGCGAGGCTTGGCCGATCGTCTCGGGTTTGTGCTGGTTCAGCTTCTGCTGCACCTCGATCGACAGCCCACGCACGCTCCGGTAATCGAGATCGCGCGGCAGTCCCATCGTTTCGTAGCGCTCCTGGCGCGTGATTTCTTCATGCTGGCGCTCGACATACCCCTGGTATTTGGCTTGAATCTCGACCTGTGAGGCGACCGCCGCATCGCCGACGAATGCACCTCTATCAGAGAGCTCCGCCAATGAGGCGTAGCTCACCCCGGGACGCCTCAGAAGATCCATGAGGGAGTATTCGCGCTCGATCGGTTTGCCGAGCACACGCTCGGCAACGTCGGCAGGCAGCGACTTGGGAGTGACCCAGGTGGACTTGAGCCGCTCCTGTTCACGGCCGATCGCGTCACGCTTGCGGTTGAACGCATCCCAGCGGACATCGTCCACTACGCCGAGCTTGCGACCGGTCTCGGTCAGCCGCAAGTCCGCATTGTCCTCGCGCAGCATGAGGCGGTATTCCGCGCGGCTGGTGAACATGCGATACGGCTCCGAAACACCGCGGGTAATCAGGTCGTCGACCAAGACTCCGATATAGCCTTCGTCGCGTCGCGGGCACCAGGCCTGCTCGTCCCGGACAAAGAGCGCCGCGTTGATGCCGGCCAAGATCCCCTGTGCCGCCGCTTCTTCGTAGCCGGTCGTGCCGTTGATCTGCCCCGCGAAGAACAGGCCCGAGATGGACTTCGTTTCCAGGGACGACCTTAAATTGCGCGGGTCGTAGTAATCGTACTCGATAGCGTAACCCGGCCGCAGGATATGGGCCTGCTCCAGCCCCCGGATGCTGCGCACCAGCTCGATCTGCACATCGAAGGGCAGACTCGTCGAGATTCCGTTCGGATAAAATTCGTTGGTAGTGAGGCCTTCAGGCTCCAGAAAAATCTGGTGGCTTTGCTTGGCGGCAAACCGATGGATCTTGTCCTCGATCGAAGGGCAATAGCGGGGGCCGATCCCCTCGATCACCCCGGTGTACATCGGCGAGCGGTCCAAGCCCCCGCGGACGATTTCGTGCGTATGCGGATTGGTGTGAGTAATCCAGCAGGGTAATTGGCGAGGATGCATCCCCGGCGTTCCTCCAAACGAAAAGACGGGCACTGGCTCATCGCCCGGCTGTGCTTTCATGACCGAAAAATCGATGCTGCGACCGTCGAGCCGGGGCGGTGTTCCGGTCTTGAGGCGACCCACCGGGAGCTGAAGCTCGCGTAGTCGCGCAGCGAGACTGATCGAAGGCGGGTCCCCGGCCCGTCCGGCCTGATAGTTCGACAATCCGATATGGATGAGTCCGGAAAGAAAAGTGCCGGTGGTCAGCACTACCACGCGGCCGGAAAAACGAACGCCGAGTTCAGTGACAACCCCGGCAACATGGTCGCCCTCCAACAGGAGGTCATCCACGGCCTGCTGGAACAAAGTCAAGTTGGGCTGGTTCTCCAGCCGCGATCGTATCGCGCGCTTGTACAGGAGACGATCAGCTTGCGCGCGCGTCGCTCGAACCGCGGGGCCCTTGGAGGAATTCAGGATGCGAAACTGGATCCCTGCTTCGTCCGTGGCGATCGCCATGGCTCCGCCCAGGGCGTCCACTTCCTTGACAAGATGTCCCTTGCCGATACCCCCTATGGACGGGTTGCAAGACATCTGCCCCAGCGTCTCGATGTTGTGGGTCAGCAATAGGGTCCAACAGCCGGCCCGCGCGGCCGCGAGCGCGGCCTCGGTCCCGGCGTGGCCGCCACCGACCACGATGACATCGAACTGGGTGGGAAATTGCATCGCTTTGAGCAAGAAAATAGACGAAAACCAATCGAATCTTAAAGGTATTCGGCGACGAGAGACAGTGTTTCACGTGGAACTTCCAGAGTCCGGAGACGGACTGGATTCCACCGCGAAATAGAAGAAGGGGCAAGCCAATCTGCGGGCGAATGTTTCACGTGAAACATCCGGTTCTGCACCCGAATTACACAGCTTGTTAGCCTGCAAATATACAGCTTGCTAACAGGGTCCCCACCCGATATTCACAACGACTTTGGCTCGGTATGGTATAAACAATATCAATATAAACAATATCAATATAAACAATATCTTAAAACAGAAAGCCGTCCTGAGACGGCTAACCGCAATTCGGACCTTCGCAACCTCAGCCCAGGGAGCGCGCGAGCGTCTCGCGCCGCGCGGCGAGTTCTCGCGGCAAGCGGGTCCCCAGAAGCCGCAGCAATTCATCCTGCAAGTTCAGTTCGCGCTTCCATTCCCCGCCGTCGACCGCGCTCACGCGTTTGAACTTATCGCCGTCGAAGTTTTCCAGGCCCTTCCACTCCAGATCCGAGAAGCTGGGCACATAGCCGATGGGCGTTTCGACAGCATGCCCTTTGCCTTGGCAACGCTCTACGATCCACTTCAGTACTCGCATGTTTTCGCCGTATCCGGGCCAGATGAATTTTCCATCTGCATCGGTACGAAACCAATTGATGCAGAAGATGCGGGGGCGCTTGGGCACCGAGCGGCCTAGCGTAAGCCAATGGTTGAAGTAATCGCCCATGTTGTAGCCGACAAATGGGATCATTGCCATGGGGTCACGCCTCACCACGCCTACTTTTCCGGTCGCCGCGGCCGTGGTCTCTGAACCCATTGTTGCGGCCATATACACGCCCGAGTCCCAGTCTGCTGCCTCAGCGACAAGCGGCACGGTATCGGAGCGTCGGCCACCGAACACGAAGGCGGATATCGGAACGCCCTGCGGATTTTCCCAATCGGAATCGATCGAAGGACACTGCGACGCAGGAACCGTGAACCGTGCGTTTGGATGCGCCGCTTTCCTGCGGGAATCGGGCGTCCACTCCTTCCCCTGCCAATCGATGAGCTTTGCGGGAGGCGTATCGGTCATTCCTTCCCACCACACGTCTCCCTCCGGGGTCATCGCTACGTTTGTGAATATCGTGTTGCTCCTGATCATCGCCATGCAGTTGGGATTGGTTTTCTCCGACGTCCCCGGTGCAACGCCGAAAAATCCCGATTCGGGATTGATCGCGTAGAAGCGACCGTCCTTGCCCGGCTTGATCCACGCAATGTCTTCCCCGACGGTCGAGACCTTCCAACCCTTGAGCGCCGGGGGGGGAATCAGCATGGCGAAATTCGTCTTGCCGCACGCCGAAGGAAACGCGGCGCTCACGTAAAGTTTCTCGCCTGAAGGCGGCGTCACACCGAGGATCAGCATATGCTCCGCGAGCCACCCTTGTTCCCGCCCCATGATGGAGGCGATGCGAAGCGAAAAACACTTTTTCCCGAGCAATGCATTGCCGCCATAACCGGAGCCGAAGGACCATATCTCCTTGGTTTCCGGATAATGGACGATATATCTGTGCTCCTTGCTGCACGGCCAGCGCACATCCTTCTGGCCAGGGGCGAGCGGCGCGCCGACCGAATGAAGGCAGGGTACGAAATGCCCGCTTTTGCCCAGAATTTCCCACACCTTTTTCGACATGCGCGTCATGACGTGCATGCTGACCACTACGTAGGGCGAATCGGTCAGCTCGATGCCGATATGCGCGATGTGCGAGCCCAGCGGCCCCATGGAGAACGGAACCACATAGAGGGTCCGGCCCCGCATACAGCCGTCGAAGAGCTTGTTCAAGGTCGTGCGCATCTCCCCGGGATCGACCCAGTTGTTCGTCGGGCCCGCATCTTCCTTTTTCTGAGAGCAGATGAAGGTCCGGTCTTCGGTGCGCGCGACATCGTTGGGATCGGAGAGCGCGAGGAAAGAATTCGGACGAAGCTCGGGGTTGAGCCGCTTCAGCATTCCCGACCTGACCATCTCGTCGCAAAGCCGGTCGTACTCTTCCTGTGAGCCGTCGCACCATTGGATCCGGTCGGGTTTGGTCAGTGCGGCAAAGCGCGCGACCCACTCCTTGACGCCGTGATGCTGAACGTAAGCGGGAGCACCGATATCAATAGCGGCAACGTAAGGTTGATTCATCCTCGGGGCCTCGCGATGACGACTTGGCAGCATGCAAGTCCAGGCTGCTCGTCGTGAAAGAACTGTAAGGCTGCAAACTTTATCACGATCCGCAGCGTGCCGAAAATACGGTGATAGAACCGGGGCTTAGGAGACAATCACCTCGTTACGCCCGCCAGTTGCGCCTGAGGTGTTTCGCAAGCCGGAACATCGGCGCGGTCATGGTCACGAGAATGATCACTCGCGTGACGTGGGCCGCCGTGACGAGCGGCACCCCGAGCTGGAGCACCTTGGCGGTGACGCACATCTCCGCCATGCCCCCCGGCGCCGTGGCGAGCACCATCGTCGAGATTGGGACCGACCCGGCGAGCGCGAGACCCCAGGCGAACAGGGCGGAAACCACAATGGCCAGAACCACGGAGGCGCACACCATGGCAACGAAGCGCGGCGCCGTGCTGAGGGATTGTCGATCAAATCCGGACCCCAGCGCGCATCCAAGCAGAAGCTGCGCCGAGTTGGACAGCCATACCGGAATTCCCGACAACCCCACCTCGGCAAGGGTCAGCGCGACCGCTGCTGCGAGTGGTCCCAGCATCCAGGCGTTCGGCACGCCCAGCCTCGCGAGCAGCGCACCGGCCGTCGCCGCCAGTACAAGCAAGGCAAGGAGCCCCGCAGCGTCCACGCCGACTTGCGCCGGGCGGTAGTCGTCCGCTCCGTGCACGCCGAGAAAAGTAAACAGGAACGGGACCACTACGACGACAATCATGACGCGCAACGATTGGGCGAACACCACGCGGTCGGGTCGGGCGCCAAAGCGCTCGCCCAAGATAGTCATCTCCGCGGCTCCTCCGGGAACGCTGGCGAAAAGTGCCGTCGTCCCATCGAGCCCCGTGCTGCGCGTGAGAAACCACCCGCTCGCGTACGCAAGCAGCACCGCGAAAACCGCCGCTGCGATCAACAGATACCAGTGTGCCACGACCTCGTGGCCAACCACCGGGGTAAAGTACAAGCCAAGCGCGCAGCCTATTATGAGCTGGCCAGTCGATCGGCCCCCTTTTGGAGGAGCGAGCTCAGCGCCCAGGAATCTCCCAAAGGCCATCGCAAGCAAAGGCCCGATCATCCACGGCAGAGGCGCACGCAGAGCGCTGAAGAGGGCGCCGCCTGCTGCGCAAATTGCGAGTGCCTTCAAGACCGGATAAGCTCTCTCGCGAAACGGGATCGGTTTCATTTTCCGACGCAAAAACGCGAGAAGATTTGACCCAGCAGGTCGTCCGCCGAAAACTCCCCGGTAATCGAACCGAGCTCGCGCTGCGCCAGACGAAGCTCTTCTGCAAAAAGTTCGCTCTGTGGCATCGCCTGTCCGGCCCGCTCGAGCGCCTGGGCGACGCGCTCGAGGGAAACGAGGTGCCGCTCGCGCGCCATGAACACATCTTCTCCCCCGGACTGCCAGCCGGCGAGCGTGAGCAGCGCGCGGCGCAGTGCGTCGAGGCCCTCGCCGGTCCTGGCCGAAACATGAACGTGCCAACCGTGCGCGCTTTCCTCCGCCCGCGGCGCATCACCGGAAAGATCGATCTTGTTGAACACTGTGACCGGCTTCAATTTCCCCGGCAGCCGGTCCACGATGGACCGGTCGGCTGCGGTAACGCCGGTACGCGCGTCGACGACAAGAAGCAGCGCATCGGCGTGTCCGATCACCTCCCAGGTGCGTGCGATGCCGATCGCCTCGACCTTGTCGGCAGTGTCTCGCAGACCAGCAGTGTCGATGATATTGACGGGCACGCCCTCAATCTGAATGGTCTGGCGCACTGCATCGCGCGTCGTTCCGGGAATTTCAGTGACGATCGCGAGGTCTTCTCCGGCAAGCCGGTTTAGGAGCGAGGATTTTCCTACATTAGGCTGGCCGGCCAATACAACCTGAAGTCCGCTCCGAAGGACGCTGCCCTGACGGCCGCGAGCAAGCGAACGGCTTACCTCTTCCTGAAGGTGCCTCAGGCGTCCGCGGGCGTCCTCCCGGTCCACCTGATCGATTTCCTCCTCGGGAAAATCCAAGGTCGCTTCGACCAGCATGCGCAGCTCGACGAGCCGCTTCACAAGGTTTCCGATCACCTCCGAGAATTCGCCGTGCAGCGAACGCAGCGCGCAACGCGCCGCAGCCTCGGTAGCGGCGTCGATAAGGTCGGCCACGCCTTCGGCCTGCGCGAGATCGAGCTTGTCGTTCAGGAAAGCGCGACGGGTGAATTCGCCGGGCTCGGCGAGACGCGCGCCAAGCTCCAGACACCGCCTCAAGATCATCTGCAGCACGACGGGCCCGCCGTGACCCTGCAGCTCGAGCACGTCTTCGCCGGTATAGGATGCCGGTGCGGGAAAGAAAAGTGCGATGCCGTCGTCGATCGGTTCGCCGGCGGCGCCCCGGAAGATCGCGCGCACGGCCAAACGCGGCGCCGGTACGGCGCCGAGCAGCTGTGATGCGAGGTGCTCGAGCTTCTTCCCGGAGACGCGCACGATGCCGATCCCGGCCCTTCCCCGCGCGGTCCCGACAGCCGCGATCACATCGGTATCGGACGGTCCTGCCATGGTTGCTTCCGGACGTTATCGTCTGCCCACTCGGGGGCATCTCAGCGTTTGGCGCTGGCGGCGGTCTTTTCTCCCCCGATCATGCGTGTGATTTGCCACTGCTGCAGGATCGACAGGATATTGTTGACGAACCAGTAGAGAACCAGGCCCGAGGGGAAAAAGTAGAACATCACCCCGAATGCAAACGGCATGATCATCATGACCTTGGCCTGAACCGGATCGGGCGGCGTGGGATTCATCTTGGTCTGAACGATCATGGAAGCCATCATCAGCGTCGGAAGCACGTACCACGGATCGGGCGCCGAAAGATCCTTGATCCAGAGATAGAACGGTGCGTGGCGTAGTTCCACGCTCTCGAAGAGCACCCAATAGAGCGCGATGAAGACCGGAATCTGCACCAGGATCGGCAGGCAACCGCCGAGCGGGTTGATTTTCTCGGTCTTGTACAGGTCCATCATCGCCTGGTTCATCTTCGTCTTGTCGTCCGCATACTGCTCGCGGATCTTCATCAGCCGCGGCGTGACCAGTTTCATCTTCGCCATCGAGCGGTAGCTCGCGGCCGACAGCGGGAAAAAGATCAGCTTGATGACTACGGTAAGCAGAATGATGGCAAGGCCCCAGTTCCCCATCCAGTTATGGAAAAGTTTGAGGACCCAGAAGAGTGGCGCCGCGATCACCGTAAGCCATCCGTAGTCGACTACGAGCTCCAAGCCCGGGGCGACCGACTGCAGGTGGTCCTGATCCTGAGGGCCCGCATACAGCGGCACCACGACGCGGGTATCGGCACCCGGAGCAATCGGTCCAACGGGCACGATCACTCCGACCGAATAAAGGTCCTCTGCGAGCTTTCGCGTATAAAATTCGCGCGGTGACTTCTCCGGAGGAAGGAGTGCGGCGACGAAATAGTGCTGGATCATGGCGATCCAGCCGTTGTCGGCGGTCTTCGGATAAGGAGTCTTGCCCTTGGCGATGTCTTCGAAACCGACTTTCTGAAACTTGCTCTGCTCGGTGTAGACCGCGGCCCCGGTGTAGGTCTGCGCCATATAGGGATCGCCCCCGGGGGATTTGCCGTCGCGGATGACCTGGAAATAGGTGTGGGCCGTGAACGGCTTGGCCGTGCCGTTTGCGATTTCTTCGGCGATATCGATCCGATAGCTCGCAGGGTAGAACGTCAGAATCTTCGTTACCCTGATGCCTTCCGGCGTGCTTGCCTGGAGCCGCACATCGAGCCTGTCCTGACCCTGTTCGAGAGTAAATTCCCTGGCGGACGCATGAAACAGCGTCCGGTGGTTGGGCAAGCCCTCGCCGATCAAGCCGCTTTGCGCGGCGTAACGATGCTCGGGTCCAAACAGCACGAAATTCTTCGTCTCGTGGAGCGTATCTTTGTGCTTGAGCAATTCCAGATAGACGATGTCTCCGCCTTGCGTATCGATTTCCGCAAGCATGGTGTCCGTGTGAACCCGCAGGCGCTCCGGGAGCTTGCCTGCCGGTGCCGATGTCGGGGCCAGTGCATCCGCGCCTTTCACAGGAGTCCCTGCCCGGGTGCTCGGTGTCGGGATCGCCGTCTGCGTCGAAGGGGCAGCAGGCCCGGGAGGCCGATGCTCCTTCTGCCACGCTTCCCAAAGGAGCAGCAGCGAGAACGAGAACA
>DATHJM010000206.1:0-7800 GCA_035489775.1 Burkholderiales bacterium | reverse complement strand
GGTCTGACGCAGCGGCGAAGCCATGTTCCGAGCAATAGTCAAACCAGCCCGCGGGGCAGTTGTCCAAGCGGATTTCGTGATGCCCGCTTCGGATCTGGGGATAACGGCAGCGAAAAACGAAGTATCTAAAGCCGATCCTCTGGACGATCATCGCCAAGGATTCCCGGAGGTCGGTGAGTGAATTCGCCGAGGCAATCCTCGTGCGCCACCAAGCGCCGCTCGACATTCTCGTCTCCCTGAGCACTGTGCGTGCCTTTTGTTTGACCTACTCGATTCTTCTGGTGTTCGTGTGCCGATCAACTCGGCCTATGCGGCATAGTCAATTCAGCTCACGTGCTTAGTACTATAGTAGGTAGAGGCTCAGATCTTCTGTCGCCAAATCCTGATTTCTCCGTAGAGAATCGTCGACTTCGCATCGCGACCTGACTACAGGTTCAAATCGCGCAGAGTCTTGCGCATGGTCAGCGGTACGGAGGCCGCCGATCTAATTGCTGCTGCAAAATAGTCTGAGAACTATAGCGGGATTCCGGAGGGGTCTCGTCAGGGCTCACAGCCTCTCGAGGTTTCTCCTCATCCACAAGCCCAGCAGAAAGTAGCCCGCGCCGAAGGCGATGATGGCCGCCTGGTAGTCGAACAGCCCCACGGCAAGCCCCATCGCAGCCACGCCGGCCGCCTGCCCCAGCGCCCAGGCCGACGAGTACAGGGCGAGCGCGGTGCCGCGCGCCTGCGGCGCCATCTCGGTCGCCTTGGTCTGGAGGGTGTTGTGCAGCATGTAGAAGGAGAACCCCAGGCCGACCGTGAAGACGATGAAGAGATCCCAGGCCGGAGTCAGCATGGCGAGGACGTAGCAGGCGAAGCAGGCAACGCCGCCTCCAACAACCAGGCCGCGCTGGCCGAGCTCCATGAGGAGCCGCCGCACCATGAAAGTATAGAGCACGCCCCCGGCGCCGAATCCCGCGAGGATCACCCCGATCAGGGTCAGGCTCAGATCGAAGCGCAGCTTCAGGTACGCGCCTAGA
Organism: Burkholderiales bacterium; assembly: GCA_035489775.1. Taxonomy (GTDB): domain Bacteria; phylum Pseudomonadota; class Gammaproteobacteria; order Burkholderiales; family SG8-39; genus VBDM01. Next base: position 6,781 of record DATHJM010000206.1, on the reverse strand, counting down.
AATGCGAACGCGCCGAAAAACAGGAACGTTTCGATGAAGCCGACGGCGACGACGTGGCGCACGCGCGAAGAACGCAGCAGCCGCAGGTGCACGGCGAAGGGATTTGCGGAGAGCGCAATCGCCTTCTCGTCGCCCCACTGCGCCCGGGTACGCAGGAGCAGGATCGCGCACACGACGGCGAACACCGCGCCCAGCAGCGCAAAGGTCCCGCGCCAGCCGATGAGATCGGTCGCCGCGCCGCCGACTGCGGGCCCCAGCGCCTGGCCGGTGATCGTTCCGATGATGAAGCGCGCGATCACCGGCTGGCGTCCGGCCGCCGGGACGCGGTCGCCGATGTAGGCCATGCCGAGCATCACGGGAGTGGAAGCGAACAAGCCCGTCGCGAACCGCATTGCGGCGAGCGTGGCCAGGTCCTCGGCGAGCGCGCAGCCGAACGAGCCCAGCGCCGCGCCCGCGAGCGAAAGCGTGACGACGCGCAGCTTGCCGAAGCGGTCGCCGAGCGGACCGTAGAGGAGCTGCGCTCCGGCATAGGCAAAGGCGTACGCGGAGATGATCACCGCCGTCGCCGAAACGCTCTCGCCGAAATCGGAGGCGAGACGCGGAAGCATCGGCTCGACCGCGCGCAGCGCGACTCCGCCATTGGCGCTCGCCAGCGCCAGCAGAAAAATGATTTCCCTCATGGAAACCGGGGACAGACCACTATTTCCGGCGGCAAGGGCCGCGGAGCGTCACAGCGATGAAAACGGGGTCTGTCCCCGGTTTCTACTGGACCGTCGCCCCCGATTCGCGCACGACCTTGCCCCATTTGTCGTAGTCGCCCTTGAGGTAGGCACCGAACTGCTCCGGCGTGTCCGGGTCGGGCTCCATGCCGGTCGGGGCGAGGAGCTTCTTCACCTCGTCGGTGCGCACGAGCTTCCCGATCTCGCCGTTCAGCCTGGCAACGATCTCGCGCGGCGTGCCGGCCGGGGCCAGCATGCCGATCCACACGATCGCCTCGTAGCCGGGGACGCCCGCCTCGGCGATGGTCGGCACGTCGGGCATCTCAGGCGAGCGCGTCGCCGTGCTCACGCCGAGCGCCTTCAATCGCCCCGATTTCATGTGTGGAATCGCGATCGGCGTGCCGACGAAGCTGACCTTGATGATGCCCGACATCAGGTCCTGCTGCGCCGGCCCGCTGCCCTTGTAGGGCACGTGGTTGAGCTTGATGCCCGTCATGTACATGAAGAGTTCCGTGACAAGGTGCTGCGCGCTGCCGTTTCCGGAGCTGGCGAAATCGATCTTCCCCGGCTCCTTCTTCGCTTGCGCGATCAACTCCTTCACCGAACTCACGCCGAGCGATGGATGGACGAGCAGGACGTACGGCCCGGAAGCGATACGGATCACCGGCGCGAAGTCGGCGAGCGCGTCGTACGGCATGTTCTTGTACACGTGCGGCGCGATCACGAAAGGCGACGCCGTCAGCAGAAGCGTATAGCCGTCGGGCTTCGACTTGGCGACGTAGTCGGCGCCGATCGTGCCGCCGGCGCCGGCGCGGTTCTCGACGAAGAACTGCTGGCCGAGAGTCTCCGAGAGCTTCTGCGCGACGATTCGCCCCGGCACATCGGTCGTTCCCCCGGGCGACAGCGGAATCACGATACGCACCGGACGGCCCGGATAGGCCTGCCCCCAGGCCGCCGACGCAAGGATCAGACCCGCGACGGCTGCGACGGCCCACGGCCGCGGCAAGGGGGTGAAGGTATTCATCTTTCCTCCGCAGGGTCTTGTGTCCGACCTCTGTACACCGGTTCCGGCTGCGAGAAGAACGAGTGCAGGATGTGATAAACCGTCAGGTAGTTTTTTTGCTGGAAACTCGCGTGCGAGATGCCCGCCATCACCGCGAACTGTTTGTCGGGATTGGGCAGGCGCTTGAAGAATTCGATCAGGTCGTCGATCCCAGCAATGCCGTCCCATTGCCCGCGCATGATGATCGTAGGGACGCTGATTTTCGCCGGATCGACGATCGGCAGCTTCGAGCACATGTCCACGTAGGTCCCGGTCGGGACCGAATCGTCGAGCGCCACGATGGCCTCGGCGAAAGCGTCGATGGTCGCCTTGTCCGCGGTGCCCGGATGATCGCGCTCGAAGATGCTGTGCACGAAGGCGCGGTCGATCGGCCGGCGGTTTTTCGCCGAGAACTCGGGCAGCTTCTTCTTTCGCTCGGCGAGCGTCGGGCTGCCCTCGCCCGTCCACACGAAGGCGTCGAGCGCAAGCCGCGCCACGCGATCGGGATGGCGCTGCGCGAACAGCGCCGCTCTGAGCGCGCCCGAGGAGATGCCGTACACGAGCAGCTTCCGGGCGCCCGAGGTCTTGAGGATGTATTCGCTGCCGGCGGCGAGATCGTCGGCGCCGTTCGGAATGTCGCAGTTGATCGGGCGCGATTTGTCGGAGCGCCCGTAGCCCTCGTGGTCCATGCACCAGGTCTCGAATCCGCGCGCGGCGAACCAATCCATCACCGAGGAATCGGGGCGGCCCGGCACTTTCAGGTCGAAAGTCGGCTGCGAGGCCATGGATGAGCCGTGCACGAACAGCACGGTGCCGCGCTTTTGCGTGCCCGCGGCGGAGGGTTTTTGCCAGAGAAACAGTCTGACGCTTTTTTGGCCCTTGCCGGGCTTGCCGATCCAATGATCCTTTCCAGATTCTGCAGCGCGCGCTGCCGATGCAACCTGCTTCACGTCCACTCCCCGTAGAAAACGCGGATTTTAACACCCGCAGCCAATGAGTCTCGCCTTTTGGGACGCTTCCGTCGCGGGGCTCACGAACAGTCGAACAGCACAAGCTCGACCGCCGTGGCGGTCGAGGTGCCCAGGGCGATCTTGCCCCGGCCGCGCAGCATGACGCGGTCGCGGCGCAACAGCACCTCGCGGTCTCCTTCGATTTGCACGTAGGTGCCGTTGGTCGATTCGTCGATCAGGACATACTGCACGCCCCTGCGCTCGATGCGCGCGTGCAGGCGCGAGGCCGTCTTCTCGTTGACCACGATATCGCAGGTCGAGTCGCGGCCGAGCGAGAGCACTGTTTTCTCCCGCGGGAAATCCATGGTGCGCTCGCCGGCCTCGAGGACGAGCCTGGTTTCCACCTTGGCGCTGGAGGCGAGACCCGCGAACTGGGTCGCGTCCTCGGTGTCCCCCCACATCAGCTCGAACACGCGCACCGCCTCGTGCTTGTCCTTGACCTGGATCGCGTCCAGGTCGCGCAGGTTGGTGCGTTGCGCGGCGGGCAGCGCGTTCGCGGTGGCGCCGCTGGTGAGGATCTGCCCCGCCTTGGCCAGCTCGGCGAGGCGCGCCGCGGTATTGACCCCGTCTCCCCAGAAATCGCCCTTGTCCTCGAGCACGAGGCCGAAATGAAAGCCGATGCGGATCGCGAGCTTCACGCCCGCGGTCGGAGGCAGGGCGATCACGCGCTGCTGCATTTCCCGCGCTGCGTTGCAGGCGGCCTCCGGGTTGCCGAACACCACCATGATCTCGTCCCCGATCGTCTTGACGACCAGGCCATCGCGCGTCGCGACGACCTCGCGAAGCTCGCCGAGGCAGGCCTCGATCGCTTTCGCGGCGGGCTTGTCGCCGAGCAGCTCGTAGAGCGCCGTGCTGCCGCTGACGTCGGCAAAGAGGATCGCGCGTTCCTTGGAGACTAGGGTCATGGCAACGGACACTCGTTAACGCTGCCCACTCGAACGCATGGGCTTATTGCATTTTGGTAAAGTATCACCTATTTTCCAGGGGCCTGCCAGCGCCTCCCACGGAGATTTACATGACTGCCAACATCAAGGTTGCCGAGCGCAAGTGCTACATCAACGGCCAATTCGTCGGCAGCGACAGGCAGTTCGCCAAGATCAATCCGGTCGACGGCACCGTCGTCGCGCAGGTGCACGAGGCGGACCGCGCAATGGTGGACGCCGCGGTACGCTCCGCGAAGGGCGCGCTGAAGGGCCCGTGGGGCAGGATGGCGCTGCAGGCGCGGGTCGATCTGCTGCGCAAGATCGCCGAAGGGATCGAAAAGCGCTTCGACGATTTCCTGCAGGCGGAAGTCGCCGATACGGGCAAGCCGGTATCGCTCGCGAGCCATCTCGACATCCCGCGCGGCGCGGCGAACTTCCGCGTCTTCGCCGATATCGTGCGCACCTACGGCACGGAGTCCTATTTTCTTGACACGCCCGATGGCAGGGGCGCCGTGAACTACGCGATGCGAAAACCCCTGGGCGTGGTCGGCGTGATCGCGCCCTGGAATCTGCCGCTGCTGCTTCTCACCTGGAAGCTCGCGCCGGCGCTCGCCTGTGGCAACACGATCGTCGCGAAACCTTCGGAAGAAACGCCTTCCACCGCGACGCTGCTCGCCGAGGTCATGCACGAGGCGGGCGTCCCGGCGGGCGTCTACAACGTGGTGCACGGCTTCGGGCCGGATTCGGCGGGCGAATTCATTACCACGCATCCGGACGTGAACGGAATCACCTTCACCGGAGAAACCGCCACCGGCGCCGCGATCATGAAAGCGGTCGCGCCGACGGTGAAACCGGTTTCATTCGAGCTGGGCGGCAAGAACCCCGGGATTGTCTTCGCGGACTGCGACTTCGATGCCGCAGTGGCCGGTATGTCGAACGCGATCTTCTCCAACACCGGACAGGTGTGCCTGGCGCCGGAGCGCGTCTACGTCGAGCGGCCGATCTTCGAGCGCTTCGTAGCTGCGCTGAAAACCAGGGCCGAAGCCCTGGTGCTCGGCTTCCCGCAGGACAAGGCCACGAACATGGGGCCGCTGATCTCCAGGCAGCACCGGGAAAAGGTGCTCTCCTACTACGAGTTGGCGAAGAAAGAGGGCGCGAAGATCGTCACCGGCGGGGGCGTGCCGAAATTCGGCGACGCGCGCGACAACGGCGCCTGGATCCAGCCGACGCTCTGGACCGGGCTGCCCGAGACAGCGCGCACCGTGCGCGAGGAGATTTTCGGCCCCTGCGCCCACATCGCGCCATTCGACGAGGAGGAGGAAGCGGTCGAGATGGCGAACAACACGCCCTACGGCCTCGCCTCCACGGTCTGGACCACCAACCTCGCGCGCGGCCACCGCGTCGGGCAGGCGATGGAAGTCGGCATCTCCTGGGTCAACTGCTGGTTCCTGCGCGACCTGCGCACGCCCTTCGGAGGGGCCAAGCTATCGGGCATCGGCCGCGAAGGCGGCCTGCACTCGCTGAATTTTTATTCCGAGCTGAGCAACGTCTGTATCAAACTCTAGCCCGCGAATGAACCTCAGGCCGCTCGATTTCCCGAAGTGGATCGAAGAGCACCGGCATCTGCTCAAGCCGCCGGTCGGCAACGCGCAGATCTGGCAGGACACGGATTTCATCGTCACCGTCGTCGGCGGGCCGAACCAGCGCACCGACTACCACGACGATCCCTACGAGGAATTCTTCTACCAGGTGAAGGGCAACGCCTTTCTCAACATTCTCGAAGATGGCAAGCCCGCGCGTTTGGAGCTCGAGGAAGGCGCGATCTTCCTTATGCCGCCGCACCTGCGCCACTCCCCGCAGCGCCCCGAGGCCGGTAGCGTGTGTCTGGTGATCGAGCGCACGCGCCCTGAGGGCGTGAAGGACGGCTTCGAGTGGTACTGCCTGAAGTGCCACCATCTCCTGCACCGCGTGGAGGTGCAGTTGAAGAGCATCGTGAAAGACCTCCCGCCGCTCTTCGAGCGGTTTTATTCGAGCAAGGCACTGCGCGCTTGCGGAAAGTGCGGCGCCGTTCATCCGGGGAAAGGCTGACATGGCGGTCTCGCCGCGGATCGACGAGCATCGCAAAGCGGCCGTTCGCGCGGGCTTGAGCTACGTCACCGACGGCGTCGCCGGCATCCGGCGCGAGCGCGCGGGAAAGGGCTGGGTTTTCTACGCCGCTGACGGCACGCGCATCACCGACAAGGCAGAGCGCAAGCGAATCAACTCCCTGGCGATTCCGCCCGCCTGGACCGACGTGTGGATCTGCCCCGATCCCGACGGCCACATCCAGGCGACGGCGCGCGACGCGCGCGGCCGCAAGCAGTACCGCTACCATCCGCTGTACCGCGAAGCGCGCGACAAATCCAAGTTCGGGCGCATGCTCGAGTTCAGCGAAATCCTCCCGGAGATCCGCGAGCGCATGGAGCGCGACCTTCGCGCCCGCGACCTGACGCGCCGCCAGATCCTCGCCACCGTGGTCATGCTGCTCGACAAAACGCTGATCCGCGTGGGCAACGACGAGTACGTCCGCGAGAACCGCTCCTTCGGACTCACCACCCTGCGCGACCGTCACGTCGAGATCAAGGGCGCGAAAATGCTCTTCAGCTTCCGCGGCAAGAGCGGAGTCGATCACACGGTGACGCTCACCGACCGGCGCCTCGCCCGCATCGTCCAGCAGTGCCAGGACCTGCCGGGTCAGGAGCTGTTCAAATACATCGATGCGTCCGGCAAGCGCCAGACCATCTCGTCGGACGACGTGAACGCCTATCTGCGCGAGACCACCGGCCGCGACATCACCGCCAAGGATTTCCGGACCTGGGCCGGCACCATGCTCGCCGCGAGGGAACTGTGCGCGATGGGACCCGCGGCGAGCGGCCGCGAAGCCGAGCGCAACATGATCCGCGCGATCGACGCCGTGGCGAAGCGTCTCGGAAACACCCGCGCCGTATGCCGCAAGTACTACGTTCACCCCGGCCTGGTGCGCGCCTATCTCCAGGGCCTCACCGCCCCGCTCCCTCCCGCGCCGTTGCCGGACCACACCCGCCGCCA
>DATHJM010000205.1:0-3940 GCA_035489775.1 Burkholderiales bacterium | reverse complement strand
CTGCGCCACCATCGTCACCGGCTCGAAGTCCCTGAGCGGGTCGTAGGGCAGGTTCTTCGCGTAGAGCGTCACCGCGCTCACCATGGGCCCGATGTGCCCCATCACCAGGTTGTAGCCGTCGGGCGGGGATTTGGCGACGACGTCGGTGGGAATGGTGCCGCCGGCGCCCGAGCGGCTGTCGACGATCACCGGCTGCCCCCAGCGCTCGGTGAGCTTCTGGGCGATGTAGCGCGAGAGGTAATCCGCCGTGCTTCCGGTACCCTGCCCGAAGATGCGGATCGTCTTCGACGGATAGCTCGCGGCCGGGTCTTGCGCGTGCGCGGACGCGACAAGAAGGAGTGCTGCTGCGAATGCAGAGATCTTTGTCATGTGATCGCTCATCTTAGTAATTGCGGCGCCGGCTGACCACCCCGGCGCTTCGCGCCACCCCTCCTCGTACGAGGAGGGGAATTCGCGCCGGCCTCAATGTCCCCTCCTCATCGAGGAGGGGTGCCGCCGAAGGCGGCGGGGTGGTGCAGCTAGTCGAGTTTTGCACCGGCCGCCTGAACGATCTTGCCCATCTTTGCGATATCGGCCTTGATCTGCGCTGCGAATTCTTCCGGCGTGTTCGCGACGGGCTCGATTCCGTCCCGGTCCAGGCGCTCGAGGAAATCCGCCCGCTTGATGATCGCGACGGAGTCGTCGTGGATTTTTTTCACGATGTCGCGCGGCGTGCCCGCGGGCGCGAGGAATCCGTACCAGGCCTGGATATCGAAACCGGGCAGCGTTTCGGCGACCGCGGGTACATCGGGCAGCGCTTTTGCACGCTTGGGGCTGGTGACGCCGAGCGCCTTGAGCTTCGCGCTGCGCGTGTACTGGATCGAAGCCGTAATACCGCCGAAGATGAGCGGCACCTGGTTGGCGAGCACGTCGGCGATGCCCTGGCCGAAGCCCTTGTAGGGCACGTGGATCATGTCCATGCTGCCCGCCATGGTGCGGATGTACTCCATCGCGAGGTGCTGCTGGCCGCCCGCTCCCGAGGAGGCGTAGCTGATCTTGCCCGGCTGCGTCTGCACCAGCGTGATCAGCTCCTTCACGTTGTTCGGCGGAAACGCCGGGTTCGCCATCAGCACGAAGGGACCCGTGGTGACGTTGACGATGGGCGCGAAGTCGCGCATCGGATCGTAAGGCAGCTTCGAATACAGGTGCGGCGCGATGGTGATGGACGCGTCCGCGGCGAACAGCAGCGTATAGCCGTCGGGCGCCGCCTTGGCTACGTACTCGGTGCCGATGGTGCCGCCCGCGCCGGTGCGGTTCTCGACCACGACCGACTGGTTCCAGAGCTTGGAGAGCTCGACCGACATGACGCGCCCGTAAATGTCGGGCGTGCCGCCTGGCGGGAAGGTGACGATCACCCGCACGGGTTTGTTCGGGTAGCTTTGCGCCCACACCGCCGGCGCGGCGGCGGCCAGCATGGCGAGGGCAATAATTGTTCTTAGGAACATCTACGATCCTCCTCGGGAATTCGGGGCGGTTTCTCCCTTATTTTCTCTGGCGAAGCTTGCGGATGGCCGCGATCTGGGCGGCGAGCGACGCCAGCTCGGCTTCGACGGTGGCGATTTCCTGCTTGTCCTTGGCGTTGCGCCGCGCTTCTTCGGCGGCCTTGAGCGCTTCGGTCGCCTTGGCCTCGTCGAGGTCGTGGCCGCGGATCGCGGTGTCGGCGAGCACGGTCACCACCTCGGGCTGCACTTCGAGGATGCCGCCCGCGACGAAGACCAGCTCTTCTTCCCCGCCGTCGGCCGGCTTGATCCGCACCGATCCCGGCTTGATGCGGGTGATCAGCGGCGTGTGCTTGGGGTAAATGCCGAGCTCGCCCGCCTCGCCGGGGAGCACGACGAACAGCGCCTCGCCCGAGTAGATGCTCGCTTCGGCGCTGACGACGTCGACGTGGATGGTGTTGGCCATGTGCGTAAATATGTCAAAGACCCTGGATTCCCGCTTTCGCGGGAATGACAGGCTCTATTGCAGCGATTTCGCCTTCTCGAACGCTTCCTCGATCGCGCCGACCATGTAGAAGGCCTGCTCGGGGAGCGCGTCGCACTCGCCCGCGACGATCATCTTGAAGCCCTTGATCGTGTCCTTCAACTGGACGTACTTGCCTTCCTGGCCGGTGAAGTTCTTCGCCACGCTGAACGGCTGCGACAGGAAGCGCTGGATTTTCCTCGCGCGCGAGACCGCGAGCTTGTCCTCCGGCGCCAGCTCGTCCATGCCGAGGATCGCGATGATGTCGCGCAGCTCCTTGTAGCGCTGCAGCGTCGCCTGCACCGAGCGCGTGGTGTTGTAGTGGTCCTCGCCGATGGTGTTCGGGTCGACCTGCCGCGAGGTCGAGTCCAGCGGATCGACCGCCGGGTAGATTCCCAGGGACGCGATGTCGCGCGACAGCACCACGGTCGCGTCCAGGTGGCCGAAGGTGGTCGCCGGAGACGGGTCGGTCAGGTCGTCGGCGGGCACGTACACCGCCTGGATCGATGTGATCGAGCCGGTCTTGGTCGAGGTGATGCGCTCCTGCAGCCGCCCCATTTCCTCGGCGAGGGTGGGCTGGTAGCCCACTGCGGAGGGCATACGGCCAAGGAGCGCCGAGACTTCGGTGCCGGCGAGCGTGAAGCGGTAGATGTTGTCGACGAAGAACAGGATATCGCGGCCTTCGTCGCGGAAATATTCAGCCATCGTGAGCCCCGTGAGACCCACGCGCAGGCGGTTCCCAGGCGGCTCGTTCATCTGGCCGAACACCATCGCGACTTTCGATTCGGTGATGTTCTTCAGGTTGATCACTTCCGCCTCGATCATCTCGTGGTAGAAGTCGTTGCCTTCGCGCGTTCGTTCGCCCACGCCCGCGAACACGGAAAGTCCCGAGTGCTGGGTGGCGATATTGTTGATCAGCTCGAGCATGTTCACGGTCTTGCCCACGCCCGCGCCGCCGAAGAGGCCGATCTTGCCGCCCTTGGCGAACGGGCAGATCAGGTCGATCACCTTGATTCCGGTTTCCAGCAGCTCGACCGAAGGCGAAAGCTCGTCGAACTTGGGCGCCGCGCGGTGGATCGAGCGGCGCTCCGTGCTCTTGATCGGGCCGGCCTCGTCGATCGGCCGCCCGAGCACGTCCATGATGCGGCCCAGCGTCCCCTGGCCGACGGGCACCGAGATCGGCGCCCCGGTGCTCTTCACTTTCATGCCGCGGCGCAGGCCGTCGGAGAACCCGAGCGCGATGCAGCGCACCACGCCGTCGCCGAGCTGCTGCTCGACTTCGAAGGTGAGCCCCTTTTCGGCGAAGCTCTTCTCGCCCGTGTCCTCGAGCACGAGCGCGTCGTAGATGCCGGGCATCTTGTCGCGCGGGAATTCGATATCGGTCACCGCGCCGATGCACTGGACGATGGTTCCTAGAGCTTGAGCTTCTGGCATTTTCTTTTCCTCGAAAACAAAAGCTTCGACTTCAAGTCCGGTCTTCCGTGCGGAGAACGTTCTCCGAACGGCGGTGTTTAACCCCCCGACCCCGTTTTTTGCGCGGATGCACTTCAATCCGTGCAAAAAACGGGGTTGATCTTTTAAACCCTATACCGCTGCCGCTCCTCCGACGATCTCGGAGATTTCCTTCGTAATGCCTGCCTGCCGGTTCTTGTTGTAGACCAGCGTCAGCTCGTCGATCAGGGTCTCGGCGTTGTCGGAGGCGGACTTCATCGCCACCATGCGGGCGCTCTGCTCGGAGGACATGTTCTCGGCGACCGCCTGGAAGATGATCGCCTCGATGTAGCGCGTGAGCACCTGCTCGAGCACGGCCTTGGCCTCGGGCTCGTAGAGATAGTCCCAATGGCTGGCCGGCGAGCCGAGCCGCTCGCCCGATAGCGGCAGCAGCTGCTCCATGACCGGTTCCTGCTTCATGGTGTTGATGAAGCGCGTGTAGAAAAGC
>DATHJM010000204.1:0-7085 GCA_035489775.1 Burkholderiales bacterium | reverse complement strand
TTCGAGCTCGGCGTGCAGCGTATACACGTGTCCCGCGGCGGGGCGCTCGCGGGTGAGATTGAGCACATGCTCCGCGACGTTCTTCGCGGTGATCCCGTCGGTTCCGATGAGCTCGTCCACCGTCGGCAGCGTCGTGGGCAGCTGCGGGCAGGCGCAGACCTCGGCGCGCCAGACGGGGATGAAGGGGCAGCTCCCGCGCGTGTCCGAGCAGTAATCGAAGCCCAGGCGCTGCGTCAGGCGCAGCGCGTGCAAATTCGTCTGCCAGCCGGCCGCGCCGTGCGCGCGCGCGGGCTCCCCGAATATCTCCTGGAAGCGCTCGCGCGAGAGGAGCATCTGGCGCTCGGTCCACCGGGCGCCGGCCCCGGGCGCCCCGTCCTGCCATTTCACGTGGTCCCAGGCGTGAATGCCGACTTCGAAATCCGCGTCCCGTACCCTGCGCATCACATCGGCACAGCGCCGCCCGATGTCCGGGCCGGGCAGCACGGTCCCGTAGAGAAGCGTCAGGAAGCCGTAGTGCGACAGCACCGAAGTGCGCGAAACCTTGCCGATGAATCCGCGGCGGAAAGCGCGCTTGACCGCGCGTCCGGTGTGATCCGGTCCGAGGCTGAAGAGGAATGTTGCGCCGGCTCCGTGTTTTTTCAGCAGCTCGACCAGGCGCGGCACGCACCGCTTGGTACCGCGGTAGGTGTCGACGTCGACTTTCAGGGCGAGTTTCATTCGACCAGCCGTCGCGCCTCGGGGACGTGCGTCCGGTACGCGTCGAAAATGTGCTTCAGCGACTGCTGCATGTCGAACTTCGGCCTCCAGCCCAGGTCCTTGGTGGTGCCGGCGATTTTGGGGACGCGGTTCTGCACGTCCTGATAACCTTTTCCGTAGTACTGCGCGGCGCTGGTACTGACGAGCTTCACCTTCTTCGCGTGCTCGCGGTATTCGGGATATTGCAGGGCGAGCTTCACCATCATCCCGGCCAGCTGCCTGACCGAGTAGTTGTTTTTCGGATTTCCGACGTTGTAGATTTTCCCGGTGGCGATGCCCTTGGGGTTCTCTATGATCTTCATCAGCGCGTCGATGCCGTCGTCGATGTAGGTAAAGGCGCGCTTCTGCTTTCCTCCGTCCACGAGCTTGATAGGCTCGCCGCGGACGATATGGCCGAAGAACTGGGTGATCACCCGCGAGCTCCCTTCCTTGGAGGAGTTGAGGTTGTCCAGTCCCGAACCGATCCAGTTGAACGGCCGGAACAGCGTGTAGTCGAGGCCTTCCTTCATGCCGTAAGCGTGAATGACCCGGTCCATCAGCTGCTTCGCGCAGGCGTAGATCCAGCGCGGCTTGTTGATCGGGCCGTACACCAGCGGGGAAGCCTCCGGGTCGAACTCGCGGTCGGCGCACATGCCGTAGACCTCGGAGGTCGAGGGAAAGACCAGGCGCTTGCCGTGCCTGACGCATCCCCGCACCAGCGGCAGATTCGCCTCGAAGTCGAGCTCGAAGACCTTGAGCGGTTCCTTGACGTAGACCGCAGGGGTCGCAATCGCGACCAGGGGCAGCACCGTGTCGCACTTTCTGACGTGATACGCAATCCACTCGTGGTTGATGGTGATGTCGCCCTCGAAAAAGCGGAAGCGCTCGTGATCGAGCAGCTCGGTGACGCGGTCGGTCTGCATGTCCATGCCATAGACCTCCCAATCGGTCTTGGCGAGGATGCGCTTGGACAGGTGATGGCCGATGAAGCCGTTCACGCCCAGAATGAGGATTTTCTTCACCGTGACTCCCTAGTGCAGCGGGACCTTGCGATCACCGATGCGATTGGCGAATTCTTGCGCGGAGAGCCGCCGGCCGTCCAGTTCCACGTCGACAAGCTCCAGGACCTCCCCGTCGGCGCATGCGGCGTAACAGCGGCCCCCTTCCGCGTGGAGGAACGCCCCGGCCCGCGCGGCGCTTCTCTCCGCGCCCCGCCGCGTCCGCAGCACCCGCAGCCGCATTCCTTCCACTTCCGTGAACGCGCCGGGGTAGGGCGGCGCGACCGCGCGAACCAGGTCGTGCACCCGTTTCGCGGACGCGCTCCAGTCGATGCGCCCGTCTTCGGGCCGGCGGCCGCCGAAATAACTGCCACGGGAAAGATCCTGCGCGCGAAGGACCGCGCTGCCGTCGACGAGTTTCGGCAGGCTGCGCCTGAGAACGCGTTCGGCCGCCCCGGTAACTTTTCCGAACACGTCCACGGCCGGCTCGTCGGGCAGGATGGGAACCGCTTCCTGGTCGACGATGCGTCCCGCATCGGGCTTCTCCACCATCTCGTGCAAGCTTGCGCCGGTCTCGGTCTCGCCGTGGATGATCGCCCAGTTGACCGGCGCCCGTCCCCGGTATTTCGGAAGGAGCGAGCCGTGGACATTGAATGCACCCCTCCCGGGAATCGCCAGCAGCCGCGCGCCCAGCATCAGGCGGTAGTAGAACGAAAAAAGAAAATCCGGACGCAGGTCGCGGATTCTCCCGGCAATCTCCGGCGTATTGGGATCATCGGGCACGAGAGTCTCGATCGAGCGATCGCGCGCGAGCCCGGCGACGCTCGCGAACCAGATTTTTTCCTCGGGATTGTCCCGGTGCGTGATCACCAGAGGCACTTCGATCCGCTCATCGAGGAGGACTCCGAGGCAGCGGCAACCGACATCGTGGTAGGCGAAGACAACCGCGCTCGTCACTCTTCGAACCGGTTACGATATTTGCCGCTGTTTCGGCAATCCCGAAACCGCGTCGCTGCGTTCCAGAACGGCCCGAACGAGGTAGCGCGGCCGCTGCCGCACCTGCTCGTAGATGCGGCCGACGTATTCGCCCAGGAGGCCGATGCCGAACAAGGTGATGCCGATGAGGAAGAATGCGATGCTGAAAAGCGTGAACACGCCTTCCGCCTCGGGCCCCATCACCAGGCGGCGGATGGCGAGGAAAATCACGAACGCGAGCGACAACAGGGCGATCACGATTCCACAGAACGAGAACAGCTGCAGGGGCATCACGGAGAACCCGGTGACCAGGTCGAAGTTGAGCCGGACGAGACCGTAGAGCGAATATTTCGAGTCGCCCGCGGCGCGCTCCTCGTGCGACACCTCGATCTCGGTCGGGCGCTGCGCGAACGTATAGGCGAGGGCCGGAATGAAGGTGTTGACCTCACGGCAGCTGTTGACCGCGCTGACGATGTCGCGGCTGTAGGCGCGCAGCATGCACCCCTGATCCGTCATGCGGATGCGGGTGATTCGCTCGCGAATTGCGTTCATCATCCGCGACGCGCTGCGCCGGAACGCGGTGTCTTGTCGCTCGAGGCGCACGGTTCCGACGTAATCGTAGCCCTCGTCCATTTTGGCGAGGAGCTTGGCGATTTCCTCGGGGGGGTTCTGGAGGTCTGCGTCGAGCGTGACCACGCGCGCGCCGCGACTCGCCTCGAATCCCGCCATGATGGCAAGGTGCTGGCCGAAGTTGCCGTTGAACAGGATCACGCGGGTTGCGTCGGGGCGAAGCTCGAACTGCTCGCGCAGCAGCGCAGCCGACCGGTCGGCGCTGCCGTCGTCGACGAAAATGACCTCGTAGCTGGAGCCGAGCGCGTCCAGCGCCGGATACAGCCGCGCGAAGAGCGCGGGCAGGACCGCCTCCTCGTTGTAGACGGGAATGACGACGGAGACCTGGGGCGCGGGCATGTCAGGCGGCCTTGCGCCGCATCACGCGCTTCATGCTCTCGCAGACGCGCTCGACGTCGGTCTCGCGCATCTCGGGAAAGAGCGGCAGCGTGACGGTCTCGCGCGCGATGCGCTCCGAGACCGGGAACATGCCTTCCCGGAATCCCTTGTTGCGGAAGAGGGTGGCGAGGTGGATCGCTTCATACGAGACGCCGGTGCCTATGCCTTCCTTGTGCATCGCGTCCATGAAGGCCTTGCGCGTGCTGCGCAGCGCCTGCAGCGGCAACAGCACGGCGAACATGTTCCAGCTGTGGCCGGGGTTCTCGCGCGGCGGCAGGCGCTCGGGCGCGAGCAGGTCGTCGCCCTCCAGGCACTCGAAGTAGCGGCGCGCGAGGCGCTCGCGCGCGCGGCACCATTCGTCCAGGTGAGTGAGCTGCTCCAGCCCCAGCCGCGCCGAAACGTCGGAGAAGTTGTACTTCGCCCCGGCGCGCTCCACGTCGCGCGTTCCGTCGGGCAGGCGCTTGATGCCGTGAAAGCGCAGCTCGTCCACGATCGCGGCCTCGCGCTCGTCGTTGAGCGCCAGGGCGCCGCCCTCGATGGTGGTCATGTTCTTGTTGGGATGGAAGCTGAACGAAACGATATCGCCGGTCGCGCCCACCGGGCCGCGCGAAGTGCGCGATCCCATCGCGAGCGCCGCGTCCTCGAGGATGCGCACCTTGTGGCGCTTGGCGAACGCGTCGAGCACGCCGGGATCGAGCGGCGCGTTGAAATGCGTGGGAAGCAGCAGGCGCGTCTTCGGCGTGACCGCTGCCGCGGCCTGCGCGAAGTCGATGTTGCGCGAACCCAGGTTAACGTCGACGAAGACCGTGGTCGCTCCGGCGCGCTCGACCACGTTTCCGGTCACGAAAAAGCTCTGCGCCGGGATGATGACCTCGTCGCCCGGGCCGATGCCGAGCAGCTCGAGCGCCACCTGCATCGCCGCCGTGGCGGAGGTCAGCGCCCGCACGGGACGCCCGCCAAAGCGCTCCGACAGCGCCTTCTCGAACGCGGCGGCGCGCGGGCCGGTGACGATCCAGCGGCTGCGCAGGGTGTCTGCGACCGCGGCGATCATGGCCTCGTCGATCATCGGCCGGGCAAAGGGCAGGAAGGTTTCGCCGGCCACGGATTCAGCTGCGTGCAACAAGGAACACGCCCGCGACGATAAAGGCGATCCCGACCAGCTTTTGGGCGGTGAGCGATTCGCCGAACAGGTACCAGGCCGCGACCGCGTTCAGTACGTAGCCGATCGAAAGCATCGGATAGGCGATCGAGACCTCGACGCGCGACAGGCCCATGATCCAGACGATGAGGCTCACGACGTAGCATGCGAGCCCGCCGGCGATGTGCGGCTCGAAGGCGAGCTTCATGCCGACGGGAAGGATATTCTGCGCGCTGTACTCGAATTGCCCCACCGCGTTGGTGCCCGCCTTGAGCAGCAGCTGCGCCGCGGCGTTGAGCAGCACGCCCGTGAAGATGAGAGCCCAGCTGGCCGCGTTCACGGCTTTCTCACGATCACTCGGCGCGGGTCGCGCGCGACGATCTGCATGGGGACCGGATGCGCCTTGAGGAACCCGTCGAGGTCGTTCGCGCTGAACATGGCGAACGCCTCGGGGTCGCTCTGCCAGGCGCGCGCGAACGCCGCGGCGTCCGGCAGATAGTTCCGCGGCTCCCACCCGATCGGCAGCGCCAGCTCGTCCTTGTTGGCGACCATCGTCACGGTTCGGCCCAGGTAGAACAGCAAGGTGTGATCGAAGGTGTCCACCACGTAGAAGGGCACATCCGGTTTCAGCTGGTCCCGGATCTTGTGCACGATATGATACGCGGAAAAGGCGGGCGAGAGCCTCTCGTGGCCCGACAGCGCGGCCTGGGCAAACAACAAGCCTCCGAACGCGAGGGAAATGATCGCGGGCAAGCGCTTTCCGCGCAGCGTGAACCACGCAGAAGCGATCCCGGCGGCGGCAAAGGACAGGCCGGCCGCGGCGAGCCAGGGGACATAGCCCTCCACGAGGGCGGGCGGCAGGCCTTCCGAGGAAAAGCGCATCGCCAGCGGCGAGGCGAGCGCCAGCGCAACTCCCAGAAGCGAGGCGACCCCGGCCTCGGCCAGGACGACGCCGCGGTGCGCGGAACAAAGATAGTTTCCGATGAGAAGCGAAAGCGCCGGAAAGAGCGGCAGTATGTAGGGGATGAGCTTTGAACTGGAAGCGGAGAAAAACAGCAGGACCACGGCGCACCAGAGGAGCAGGAACCGTTGCGGGTGGAAGCTCGCCGCGCCGTGGCGCGCCCAGGCGCGCCACAACGCGGGAAAAAGACCGACGATCCAGGGCAGGATCCCGCCGAGCAGCACCGGGATGAAGAACCACGCGGGCTGGTAGCGATCGTGCTCCCGGGTGAGAAAACGCTCGAAATGCTCGTGAATGAAGAAGAAGCGGAAGAACTCCGGGTTGGCGAGCGAAACCAGGATGAACCACGGCGCGGCAATCGCCAGGAACAGCAGCCCGCCCTGGATGACGTACAGCCGCCGCAGCAGCCTCCATTCGCGATGAACGAGGACATAACCCGCTATCGCGCCCGCTGGAAGCACGATCCCGATGAGTCCCTTGGTCATGACGGCGAGCGCCGCGGCCGCCCAGGCGACGAGCATCCAGCGGCGCCGCTCGCCCTCTCCGGAGTCCTGCTGCGCGACGGCAAACGCGAACACCGATGCCGACATGAAAAAAGTCAGGGCCATGTCCAGCGTCAGGATATGGCCGATGGCGACGTATAGGGCGCAACTCGCGGCCACCGCCGCGCCGCACAGTGCGGCCGGCGGCGCGAACAGGCGTTTGCCCGCCCAGAAGACCAGCAGCACGCCCAAAAATCCGGCCAGGCCCGGCCACAGGCGCGCCGCCCACTCATTCCGGCCGAACGCGGTGAACGCGGCCGCGGTGATCCAATACTGCAGGGCGGGCTTCTCGAAGTACTTGTAGCCGTTCAGGCGCGGCGTGAGCCAGTCACCGCTCGCGACCATCTCGCGCGGAATCTCCGCGTAGCGGCCTTCGTCGGGCTTGACCAGGTGCCGGTAACCGAGATTGCAGAACCAGCCGGCCGCAAAGACGGCAAGCAGGATCCACAGCCCGCGTCTGGAAATCGCCGAGTTCACCCGATGAGCAGGGCCGCGGCGACCCTGCGGCCTTCGGCGAGGAGAATGTTGTAGGTGCGGCAGGCGGCCTGCACGTCCATGACCTCCACGCCGACTCCGGACCGTATCAGGGATTGCATGATCTCCGGGCGGGGAAAGCGCAGCCGTGCTCCGGTGCCGAGCAGAATGATTTCCCGGTCCAGACCGGCGAGCGCCGCAAGGTGCTCGGGTGCGAGCGCTTCGAAGCTCGTCGCCGGCCAATCTGCGATGAT
>DATHJM010000203.1:0-3982 GCA_035489775.1 Burkholderiales bacterium | reverse complement strand
CGAGGCTGATGCCGTCGCCGTTGCCGCAATCCTGCATGCTCGCGTTCAGGTGCTTGTCGATTCTCTTGTCGTCGGCGTCGACGGTGACGAATCCGAAGCGCAGATTCTCCATTCCGTCGTCGCTGAATTTCGTGCCGTACGAGTCCGGATGCCAGCGGTCCTTGCCTTCGTGGTTGCGGTTGGTTGCGTAGTACAAGGTCAACTTGGCCATGCTCTTCAGACCTTCCGCACGAACGCCGGCGTGAAATCCCTGACCGAGCGCACTCCGCACTGCATCATCGCCACCCGCGTTTCGGTGCGCAGGATCTCGAGCACCCTCGCCACGCCGGGCTCGCCGAACGCGCCCAATCCCCACAGGTACGGCCGGCCGACGCCGACCGCGTTCGCGCCCATCGCGAGCGCCTTGGCGATGTCGGTGCCGCGGCGAAACCCGCCGTCGACGAGCACGAGGATCTTGCCTTGCACCGCGTCCACCACTTCGGGCAGGACGTCGATCGTGGCGCGGCCGCTGTCTTCGCCGCGCCCGCCGTGGTTCGAGACGACGAGGCCGTCCACCCCGTTCGCCACGCACAGCCTCGCGTCCTCGGCGGTGAGGATGCCTTTGATGACGATTTTCATCTTGGTCGCGCCCCGCAGGCGCTTGATGAAGTCCCAGCTCATGTTCGCCGACTGGAGGTTGGGCAGGCCTTTTAGATCGATGCCGGCGTAGGCGGGCTTGCGCACGACGCTCCCCTGCAGGTCTTCCGCGTGGCAGGACTTGCAGTCGCGCGAGTCGCCGGGCTTGAGCCGGAAGAAGGTTTCCTGGTTTCTGCCCGCGACGCGGTCCACGGTCACCACGACGACGGGCGACCCGGCGCGCTCGGCGCGCTTCACCAGGGCCTCGGCCACTTCCCACTTGGGCGAGGCGTAGAGCTGGTACCAGACCGGCGCTCCGCGCGCCGCGATCGCGTCTTCCATTGACGTGGTCGCGGGCGTCGCGAGCATCTCGAGGTGCCCGCCCGTCTTCGCCGCGCGCGCGACCGCCAACTCGCCTTCCGGGTGATAGGCGCGGTTGCCGCCCGTCGGGCAGATGAAGATGGGGTTCGTGTACTTCACGCCGAAGATGTCGACGCTGGGGTCCGGCTTGGAGACATCGACCAGGCGCCGCGGCCGCAGGTAATACTTCGCAAAGGCCTCGCGGTTGGCTTTCAGCGTGGTTTCGGCGTCGATCCCCGAGGCCATGTAGCCGATGTGCGCGGGCGGCACGTTCTTGAAGAACACCGGCTCGAAGTCGAACACGTTGATCGCCTCCGAGGGGTTCGCGATGAGCGGGGCGTTCGCCTCGAGCTCGGGGAGCTTCGAGGGGCGGTCCACCCCGCCGAGCGCCAGTCCGGGCGAGGCGAGGAGCGGGCTGGCAGAGAGCCATTGGAGCAGACGGCGGCGGTTCTCGAAGCTATCGTCGAATGACGTCATGAAATTTCCCCTTGAGGATGAGGCGCGGCTACTGCGCCCGGGCCGGGCGCGCCGCGCTTCTTGGGGGCCATCCTACTCCCGCGCTGCCGGGAGGTTAAGTGGGGCAAACCCGAAAAATATCACGCCGCCTTTCAGCTTTGATTTGGTGGCGGCTCCCTCTCCGGGCAGACTAGGCGGGTCGGCTGCGGCGGGCATCTTGTAGCTGGGCAACGATACCAAGTCGATAATCCCGTACAAAAAACAAACGGATGCGACGACAGCGAATTGCCATCTGATGTCCTATCTTTAGGGGCGAGGGAGATATGAAAACTTCAGGAAATGCGCGCATGCGCTTGACGCGTCTGCTGGGTGTTTTCTGCGTCGCATTCTGCGCCGCGGCGCCGGCTCTGCCCGCGCGCGCGGAGCCCGCGGGACAGGTGCTGACCGCGGGCGGCGACGTCCTTGCGCTTCGCGGCGGACAGATCCTCAGGCTGTACCGGGGCGCGGCGATCGAGTCCGGAGATCAGATCCATACCGCCGCCGAAAGCAACGTCCTGATCCTGTTCACCGACTCGGGCCTGGTCTGGATACGCCCGAATTCGGACTTCATCATCGACGAATACTCCTACGCGCAGGGACGCAGCGAGTCGGCCTTCTTCAGCCTGCTCAAGGGCGGCGCGCGATCCATCACCGGCCTGATCGGCCGCCGCAACCGCATGAGCTACAGGCTGCGGGTGTCGGTCGCCGCGATCGGGATCCGCGGAACGGATTTCAGCATCGTCATGTGCCAGAGCGACTGCAAGGATTCCGACGGCAGCGCCGCCGCCAAGGGACTTTACGGCGAAGTCATCGAAGGCAGGATCGCGGTGACGCCTTTCGACGGCCGCTTGCTCGAGCGCGAATTCGCCGCGGGAGAATTCTTTCACCTCGCGGACGAGCGCTCCGTTCCGACGCCGCTGTTCCTGCCGCCGCCGTTCCTGCGCAGCAAGCAGGACGAGCAAACGCGTTTCATGGAGCAAACGGGCCTCGCGGCCGCGCCAGGGAGCGCCGGCGCGACTCCCGGCACCACGACGGCAGGCGGCTTGACCGGGAGTGTCCCGAGCCTGACTGGAAGCGTGACCGGCGCCGTTTCCCCTGTCCTGACTCCGATCGGATCCGCGGTTTCAAGCATCACTTCCCCGGTCGTGACTTCGCTCGGCTTCACCGTTTCGGCGGTCACCTCGCCGGTCCTGACTGCGATCGCACCCGTCGTTTCGGCTGTCACGCCGATCCTGACTCCGATCGCGGCGCCGGTCGTTTCGGCTGTCACGCCGATCGTGGCTCCGATCGCAGCGCCCGTGGTTTCGGCTGTGACGCCGATCGTGGCTCCTGTACTCCCCGTCACGACTCCGATCGCGGCGCCCGTCGTGCCGCCGATCACGCTGCCCGGTCAGACGGCACCGATCCTGCCGTCCTTGCCGAAGCTCGGGCTATAGCGACCGGGGGTCCCTGGGAGGGCCCGCGTCTAGTCGAGCGGCTCGAGCTTGACGATGGACGCTCCGTGGTTGCTGCCGACCCAGAAGGTCACGGGCGTCGTGGAGTTGTCGACGAACACGCGCCGGATGTTGGTCGTGCGCGGCAGCAGGTAGTCGACGGACTGGCCGGTTTTCGTGTCGAGCCGCGTCACCCTGTCGGTGATCATCGAGCCGGTCCACGCCTCTTCGTTCCTGTCGATCATCACGTCGTAGGGCGACGACCAGCGCGGGCCCACCGCCCAGTCGCGGAACTGTCCGGTCTTCGTGTCGAGCACCGCGATCTTGTCGCCGCGGTACTGCGCGAACCAGAGCCGGTCCTGCGCGTCGATCATGCCGCGGCGCGGCGCGACGACCTTGGCCGTGGCCGGTATCTCGAACATCTTCACCTCGCCGCTCTTCGCGTCGATGCGCCCGATATGCCGCCAGCGGAAGTCGGTGAACCAGGCGTTGTTCTTCGAGTCGGGAATGACGTCGTAGATGTTGTGCGGCTCGCCCTTGGGCGCGCTCTTGAACGGCTCCCAGGTCTCGATCTTCCCCGAGGCTACGTCGAGGCGGTGCACGCCGGCGAAGCCGTTGTTCTGCGTCCACACCTTGCCGTCGACGTGTGAATGCTGCGGGCTCACCATGTTGACTTGCGCCGCGTCGATGTTCTGCTCGGCCGGCAGCTTCCAGGTGGTGAATTTCGTCGTCTTGCGGTCGAACTTGACGATCGTCGCCTGGTACATGTTGCCGAGCCAGAGGTTGCCCTCCTTGTCCGTGCGCAGGCCCAGCGAGCCCGTCGGGAATCCCGGCTTGTGCACGTCGATGGGATATTCCGTGACCTTGCCCGTCCTGGGATCGAGCCGGCCGAGATTCTGCTCGCCGAAGCTCGAATACCAGGCGATGCCCTCGGAATCGACGATCACGTCGTGCGGCGAGATCGTGTCGCGCGGCAGGTCGTATTCGGTGTAGACGACGCGCGTCGCGCGGCCGCTGGGGCGCGGATGCGTCTTCAGCTCGTAGCTCCACTTCTGCGCGGGGCCGCGATTGATCGTGGC
>DATHJM010000202.1:0-2533 GCA_035489775.1 Burkholderiales bacterium | reverse complement strand
ATTGGAGCACACCGAGACCGACCGGGACGCGTCGGGCACGTACACGGTGGAGTTGGCGTAGTGCGGCGCAATCTTGACCGCGGTATGGACGCGCGAAGTCGTCGCCCCGCCGATGAGAAGGGGGATGGTGAATCCCTGGCGCTGCATCTCGTGCGCCACGTGCGCCATCTCTTCGAGCGACGGGGTGATGAGCCCCGAAAGGCCGATGATGTCGGCTTTCTCCGCGAGCGCGGTGTCGAGGATCTTCTGCGCCGGAACCATGACGCCGAGGTTGATCACCTCGAAGTTGTTGCACTGGAGGACGACCGCAACGATGTTCTTGCCGATGTCGTGCACGTCGCCTTTCACCGTGGCGACCACGATCTTGCCTCTGGGCTTCAGGTCGCCGGTTTTTTTCTTTTCGGCTTCGATGAAAGGCACCAGGTGCGCCACCGCCTGCTTCATCACCCGCGCCGATTTCACCACCTGCGGCAGGAACATCTTTCCCGAGCCGAACAGATCGCCGACGATGTTCATCCCGTCCATGAGCGGGCCTTCGATCACCTGGATGGGGCGCTCGAATTTCTGCCGGGCTTCCTCGGTATCCTCGACGACCCAGTCCGCGATGCCTTTCACAAGCGCGTGGGCCAGGCGTTGCTCCACCGCGCCCTTTCGCCATTCGAGCTCGTCGGCCTGCGTCCTGCCCGTGGCCTTCACCGTGATGGCGAAGTCGACCAGGCGCTCGCCGGCGTCCGGCCGCCGGTTGAGCACCACGTCTTCGACCCGCTCGCGCAAGTCCACGGGAATCTCCTCGTAGACGCCGAGCTGCCCGGCATTGACGATGCCCATGGTCATGCCGGCGCGGACGGCGTGATAGAGGAACACGGTGTGAATCGCCTCGCGCACGGCGTCATTGCCGCGGAAGGAGAACGAAACGTTCGAGACGCCGCCCGAGATCTTGGCGTGCGGAAGCTCGCGCTTGATCGCGCGCGTCGCCTCGATGAAATCCAGGCCGTAATTGTTGTGCTCCTCGATGCCGGTGGCGATCGCGAAGATGTTCGGGTCGAAAATGATGTCCTCGGGCGCGAAACCGACCTCTTCGACCAGAATTCGGTAGCAGCGTCGGCAGATCTCGATCTTCCGGGCGAGCGTATCGGCCTGGCCTTTCTCGTCGAAGGCCATGACGACCACGGCGGCCCCGTAGCGGCGGGCAAGTCGCGCATGGCGGACGAATTCGGTTTCGCCTTCCTTCAGCGAAATCGAATTGATCACGCACTTGCCCTGCACGCACTTGAGCCCGGCCTCGATCACGGACCATTTCGAGGAATCGATCATCACAGGCACGCGCGAGATGTCGGGCTCGGAGCCCATGAGGTGCAGGAAGGTGGTCATCGCCTTCTGGGAGTCGAGCATGGCCTCGTCCATGTTTACGTCGATCACCTGGGCGCCGCTCTCGACCTGCTGCCGCGCCACGGCGAGGCCTTCCTGGTAGTCGCCGGCGAGGATCAGGCGGGCGAACGCCCTGGAGCCGGAGACGTTGGTGCGCTCTCCCGCGTTGACGAAGAGGGAATCGTCGCCGATATTCAGCGGCTCGAGACCGGCGAGCCGTAGCTTCTTCTCGGCGGCGGGCGGCTTGCGCGGGGGAAGCGCGCGCACGGCCTGGGCGATCGCGCGGATATGATCGGGCGTCGTGCCGCAGCAGCCGCCGACGATGTTCAGAAAGCCGCTTTCGCCGAATTCCCGGAGCAGGCCCGAAGTATATTCCGGCGTTTCGTCGTAGCCGGTCTCCGAGAGGGGATTGGGAAGCCCCGCATTCGGGTAGCAGCTGATGAACGTGTCGGCGACGTTCGACAGTTCCTCGATATAGGGACGCATGAGTTTCGCGCCCAGAGCACAGTTCAGGCCCACCGCGATCGGCCGCGCGTGGCGCAGGGAATTCCAGAAGGCTTCCGGAGTCTAGCCGGTGAGAGTGCGCCCGGACTGGTCGGTGATGGTGCCGGACACGATGACCGGGACCCGTTGCCCGCGCTGCTCGAAGAGCGCCTCGATCGCGAAGATCGCCGCTTTTGCGTTGAGCGTGTCGAAGATGGTCTCGAGCAGGATCAGGTCTGCGCCGCCGTCGGCGAGTCCCGCGAGCGCCTCGCGGTAAGCTGCAACGAGCTCGTCGAAATAGATATTGCGGAAACCCGGATCATTGACCTCGGGCGAGATCGACGCGGTCTTGTTGGTCGGCCCGAGCACGCCGGCGACAAAGCGCGGCTTGCCCGGGTCGCGCTCGGTGAACCGGTCCGCCGCTTCGCGGGCGAGCTTGGCCGCGGCGTGGTTCAACTCGTACACCAGGCGCTCGAGCCCGTAGTCGGCCTGCGAAGGGGCGTTCGAGTTGAAGGTATTGGTTTCGATGATGTCGGCGCCGGCCTCGAGGTACTGGGCGTGGATCTCGCCGATCACGGCGGGCTGCGTCAAGGTGAGCAGATCGTTGTTGCCCTTCAAGTCGCGGGCGGAGCTGGCGAAGCCCTGGCCGCGAAAATCGGCCTCCGAGAGCTTGTAGCCCTGG
>DATHJM010000201.1:0-10601 GCA_035489775.1 Burkholderiales bacterium | reverse complement strand
CCGAGAAAATCAAGCAGGAAGACCTGGCCTCGGCCGGCGGCGCGCCCGACGCCGAAGACTAGCGCCTCAAGGCGCGCTGCCCTGTCCGGCAAGCAGGCGGGCGAAGTCGCCGAGCTCGTTGCGGTTGAGGTCGGACACCAGCCAGAAGCTCATGCCGCCGCGCGCGAAGCCCACGATATTGAAGCCGTTGCGCCCCAGCATCTGCTCCGCTTTCTGCGCCGGCGCCGGCCAGACGAACACGTCGATCACATGCTGGCGGCGCTGGTAGACGAGCACCGCGACGGATTGCCCGCCGATGTAATCCAGTCTTCCGCCCCGCAGCTCGAAACCGTGGGCCGAGACGTCGGCAACCGGCGGCGAAAAAGCGAGCCGCGCGCCAAGCCACGGCTTCACCGTGTGCTGATCGGAGGAGGCGACGTCGAACAGGCGGTTCCCGAGCGTCGCGCGCACGTGGCTCGCGAGCACTTCCTGCGCCATGCGCTCGTCTTCGCCCGGCCGCAGGCTCAGCATCGCAACTCCCCAGGCGAGGAGCGCGACCGCGGCGAACGCCGCCGCGGGCTTCAGCCATCCCGGCCAGGCAGCGCGCGGCGGCGCTCCTTCCGGCGCCGCCGGCACCGACGCGCGCAGGCGGGCGGCGAGCGAAGGGGGCGCGGCGTGGTAATCCGCGCGATCGCGGATAGCCGCCGACATCTCGCGCAGCCTCTCGCAGGCCGCGCGCGCGGCAGGATTCTCCGCGAGATGCGCCTCGAGCTCGAGGCTCTTCGCGGCATCGAGCTCGCCGTCCACGTAGGCATGCAGCAGTCTCGCGGCTTCTTCGCGTTTCATTTTTGCACCTGCGAAGCGTTCGATATGGCCTGGAGCGATTCAGCCAGAAGGCGCCGCCCCCGGGCAAGCCGCGACATGACCGTCCCGATCGGCGCATCGGTGATGCGCGCGATGTCCTTGTAGGAGAGGTCCTCGAGCTCCCTCAGGATCAGCGCTTCGCGGAATTGCGCGGACAGCGCGGCGAGCGCCTCGTTCAGCATGCGCCGGTCGCACTGGCGCACGGCGAGCGCTTCGGGAGTGCTCTCATCGACCAGACGAAGGTCGACGCTGCGGTCGTCGAAGCCGGAAAGCTCAGCGGGCCGGTTGACCTGCAGCCAGGTGAAGCACGAATTGCGCACGATGGCGAGCAGCCACGGCTTCGCCTCGCCGCGCAGGCCGTCGAGGAAGCGGAAGGCGCGCAGCATCGCCTCCTGCACCACGTCCTCGGCGTCGTGATCGTTGCGCGTCAGCCAGCGCGCAAGGTTGTACGCCGCGTCGAGGTGCGGCAGCACGAGTTGCTCGAATCGTCGCTTGCGTTCGCTCAAGGTTTCCTTGCGGCACCGTGCCGGTGGTGGGCGCCATGATAGCGCGCCGACTCATGCCGTGACGCGGATTTTCCCCGACATCGTCTCGTGCCCCTCGCCGCAGAAGTTGTCGCAGAAAAAATCGAAGTCGCCGGTCCTGTCAGGCGAGAGGCGCACCCGCGCGACCTGGCCCGGCACGATGTCGGTGCGAACCTTGAAGTCGGGCGCATTGAAACCCATCAAGACGTCGGCGGTCGTGAATTCGAGCACCACGGGCTCGCCCTTTTTCAGCGCGATCTCTTCCGGCACGAACTCGAACTTGCGGGCGGTGATGCGAATCACTTTCTCCCGCGGCTGCGCGAGGACCGCGGCGCCGAACGCGGCGCCGGCGAGGGTCGCGATTCCAGCCGCGAGCACGCGGCGGCGTCCCGGTCTCATCGCTCTAGGCCTTCGTCACCGGATACTCGGTGATCTCGTAGGCGGCCTTCTGTACTTCGGCATCGACGCCGCGGAAGCCGAGCCCCTTGTACGGTTGCGTGGGGTCCCAGGCGACCGGCTCGCGCTTGGGTTTCGAGCCGGGCGCGATCAGCGGGAAGATCAGCGACTTGGCCGAATGGTGCGCGATGTGGCCGGTCATGTGGTGGTGCTCCTGGTGGATATGGCCGTAGAACACGGTGACGTTGCGGTAGGGCATCAGGAGCTCGATCGCCTGCGCGCCGTCGCGCGTCGCCCAGTCCCATTGCGGCATGAGATCGAACAGCGGCCGGTGCGCGAACACCACGATGCGCGCGTCCTTGTCTTGCCGCGCGAGATCGGACTTCAGCCACGCGAGCTGCGGGTCGCCGATGCGCGCGGCGGCGTCGGAGACGTTGTCGACGGCGATGAAATGAACGCCCTTGTGATCGAAGCTGTAGGTGCTCGGTCCGAAGAGCTCTTTCCACGCCTGTCCGTTGTCGAGCGAGGCGTCATGTTCGCCGGGCATGAAGCGCACGTTCCTGTTCTTGAGGCCGCCGACGATGTCGCGGAACTCGGCGAGCCTGCGCCTTCTCTCCTTGGGGTCGTCGGTGGTATGCGTGAGGTCGCCCGTGAAGACGATGAAGTCCGGGTCGAACGAAAGGGCATTCACGGCGGCGACGGCCTTTTGCAGCGTGCCCTCCGCGTCCGGGTTCAGCGCCGGTCCCTTGAAGCCCCAGTGCGTGTCCGAGAGCTGCACGAAATAGAAATCGTCCTGCTTTGCGCCGGCCATGCTGGCGCAGCCCGCAAGGCCCGAGGCAAACACCGCGCCGCCCAGCCCGGCGAGCTTGAGAAATTCCCGTCGATCGATCGATTCGTTCATTTCAGTCTCCTTTCAGGAATAGCCGTTCGTACCTTGCAAGACCGGAGGAGCCGCGACTTTATTCCCGAATGTTCCCGAAATATTTTCTTTTCGGGTATGCCTCAGGGGTGCGGCGCCGATACAATTCGCGCTTCTACGCTGCGGAGGGCTGTTTGGAAGCGTTTCTCGTTTCGACCGGAATCGTCGCCCTCGCGGAAATGGGCGACAAGACGCAGCTTCTCGCGCTCATGCTCGCGGCGCGCTACCGGCGCCCGGTGCCGGTGATCCTGGGAATTCTCGTCGCGACGCTGGCCAACCACGCTCTTGCCGCCTGGCTCGGCGCGGGGGTCGCCGAGGTGCTGGGCCGCG
The DNA here is from genome assembly GCA_035489775.1 of Burkholderiales bacterium. Taxonomy (GTDB): domain Bacteria; phylum Pseudomonadota; class Gammaproteobacteria; order Burkholderiales; family SG8-39; genus VBDM01. The sequence continues at coordinate 7,589 of DATHJM010000201.1, read as the reverse complement.
ACGCGCTGCGCTGGATCCTCGGCCTGTCGTTCCTCGCAATGGCGGCGTGGACGCTGGTTCCGGACAAGCTGGAGAAAGAAAAGCCGCAAAGCGCGCGCCTCGGCGCGTTCGCCGCGACGCTCATCGCCTTCTTTCTCGTGGAGATGGGCGACAAGACGCAGATCGCCACCGTCGCTCTGGCCGCGCGCTACGCTTCGATTGCGGCGGTCGTCGCCGGCACGACGCTCGGCATGATGCTCGCCGATGTCCCGGCGGTGTACTTCGGAGAGCGCATTCTGCGGCGGGTCCCGGCAAAGATGCTGCACCGGGTCGCGGCGGCGGGCTTTGCACTGCTCGGTGCGATCGCTCTCTTCGACCCGGATTGACTGCCCGACCGGCCGGAGTATCCTATCGGGACAGCTCCCCGCCGGCACGGCGGACCATCACAGGGGAAATCATGGCATCCGCAACCCGACCCATCGTAAGGATCGCTCCCAACAACCCGGTGTTCGACTTGCCGGTCATCGTCGGCATCGAGGAAGGGCTGTTCGAGAAGGCGGGGCTGGACGTGAGCTTCTCGGCGACTTACGCCGACCGCGAGCGCGACAGCGCGGAGAAGCCGGTTCTCTCGCGCCTCAAGGAGCAGATGTTCGAATGTGGGTCCGCCGACAGCTACAACGTCTGCGAGTGGGCGAGCATCGATCGCCTGGAGCGCGGCAAGCGCGGCGGCAGCATCGCGGCCCTGCGCGCCGCGGTCGCGGCGCAGGCCATCCTGACTTTCGACGAGGCGCTGCAGACGCCGCGCGACCTCGCCGACGTTCCCGTGGTGGTGCAGGAGCTCACCGGCTCGCACTACACGACGCTGCAGATGCTGGAGAGCGCCGTGGGACGCGAGCACGTCAAGATCCAGAATGGCAGCCTGCCGTCCAGGCGCTGGGAGGGTCTCAGGGACCGCACTTATCGCGCGGTCGCGGTGATGGAGCCTTTTATCAGCCTGGGATTGAAAGAAGGCGCGCATATCATCGCCGCCTCGTTCTATCGCGGCGGCGAGGTGGTGGCGGCCGATCTGACGGGCGAGGAACGCAAGGCCTACTACGACGCGGAGAACCAGGCCGTCGATCTCATCAACGGCGACTTCTACAAGTACGCGCATCACGTCGCCGCGGCGGCGAAAGGCGCGTTGCAGCCGCGCGAGCTGCTGCGCGCCTTCGTCCACTACAAGCACGTCGATTATTACGATCCGGCGCTGTTCAACCGGGCCTACGACTGGATGAAGGCCCGGGGGATGACCGAGGGACAGAGCCAGCACGCGGCTCTGGTAGTCGGCTGATCGTTCAGAACTTCATCGCCCTCTGCACGGCCGGGCGCGCGGCCATCGAATCGGCCCAGCGCGCGATATTCGCAAAGCCTTCGACCAGAGCGGGCTGCGCGGCCTTGACGCGCGCGACCAGGCCGTAGAGCGCGAAGTCGGCGACGGTCACCTCGCCGCCGGCGCAGTAGCGCTGTTTTGCCAGCCGGTCGTCCCACACTCTCATGTAGTTCTTCCACATCGACTTGAACGTGTCGAGAGCCGGCCCGTGCTGCTGATCCTTGGCGCGCGACAGCGTGAAGATCGCAGTCACCATCCCGCTCATGTCGCTCGCCGCGCTCGCGAGCGCCTGCCAGAACGCAGGCCGCGCCGCCGGGTCCTTCGGCAGGAACTTGCCGGATTTTTCGGCGCAGTACATCAGCACCGCGACCGACTGCGAGATCGTCACCGGTTTCCCGCCGGGGCCGTCGCTGTCCACGATCACCGGGATCTGCCCGTCGGGGTTCATGGCGAGGAACGAGGGGGATTTCTGCTCGCCCTTCCCGAGGTCGATCGGGTGGAGGTTGTATGCAAGGCCGCATTCTTCCAGGCCGATGCGCGCGCGCATGCCGTTCGAGGTGCCGGCGGCGTAGAGGTCGATCATGGTTGGCTCCGTAATGGACGTCGAAAGCCGTAACTCTAAACCGAATAGGACTAAAATGCGGGGCTGATCGGGGGGATCCACTAGGGAGTCGTCCATGACAAGACACCTGTTTGCAATCGCCGCTCTCGCCCTGGCCTTTGCGGGAGGCGGCTCCGCACCGGCCTGGGCTCAAAGCTCCCCTGCGCTGCAGGGGCAGGTGAGCTCCGCGGAAGAAGGCTTCATGGAGGGCGTGGTCGTCAGCGCGAAGAAAGCCGGCTCGACGGTCACGATCAGCGTGGTCAGCGACGCTCAGGGGCGCTTCAGCTTTCCTTCGGGGAAGCTCGGGTCCGGCTCGTTTTCGCTGAAGATCCGGGCAACGGGATACGAGCTCGACGGCCCGGGCTTGGTGGAGATCACCCTCGCCCTGCCGGTCGCGGTCGAACTGAAGCTGCGCAAGGTCCGGGACATCACGCCGCAGATGACCAACGCCGAATGGATCGCGAGCTTTCCCGGAACGCCCGACCAGAAGAAGTTTCTCTACGGCTGCGTCGGCTGCCACACGCTGGAGCGGGTCGCGAAATCGAAGCACGACGCGGCCGGCTTCATGCAGGTCATGAAACGCATGGCGACCTACGCCAACAACAGCCACGTGGATCGGCCGCAGGTGCGCCTGGTCGCGCGCGATCCCATGCGCGACTTCGGCCCCGACTCCGACAAGCAGGCCGCGTATCTCGCCACCCTCAACCAGAGCTCGGGCGCCTGGTCGTACCCGCTGAAAGCCCTGCCACGCGCAAAGGGCAAGGGCACGCGCGCCGTCATCACCGAATACGATCTGCCGCGCCGGCCCCTGATGCCGCACGACGTGATCGTCGACCGGGAGGGCATCGTCTGGTTGTCCCAGTTCGATCAGCAGTTCCTCGGAAGATTCGATCCCAGGACGCTCAATTACACCGAGTTCGCGATTCCCGTGCAGCGGCCCGACTACCCCAAGGGGACCCTCGACCTCGAGGTCGATCCGGAAGGCAACCTCTGGCTCTCGCACATGTTCCAGTCGGGAATCGTGAAATTCGACAAGAAGACCGAGAAGTTCCAGGCGTTTCCCCTGCCTCCCGGAGTCGTCAACGAGAATTCCCAGCAGTCGATGGTCGGCCCGCAACGCTGGACCGTGGACCGCAAGGTGTGGCTCAACGACGCAGGCATCCCGGGAATGCACCGCCTGGACATGGCGACCGGCAAGTTCGAGACCTGGACGCCTTATAAGGACATGAAGGGGCCGCACTCGGTGTACGGCATCTACGCCGATTCGAAGAACAACATCTTCTTCATGGATTTCGGCGGAGAGAACGTCGGCAGGATCGAGGCAGCGACCGGGAAGCTGACGCTTTTCCCGACGCCGACGCCGAGATCGCGTCCGCGCCGCGGCAGGATGGACGACCAGGACCGCGTGTGGTTCGCCGAGTGGCGCGCCGAGAAGATCGGGATGTTCGACACCAGGACGGAAAAATTCAAGGAGTGGAACGTTCCGACGCCCTATACCGCGCCTTACGACGTCGTCCTCGACAAGAACGGCAAGGTGTGGACCGCGGGCATGAACACCGACCGGGTGCTGCGCATGGACCTGGAGACGGGCGAATTCACAGAGTATCCGCTGCCGAGCCAGACCAACATCCGCCGCGTGTTCGTGGACAACTCGTCCACGCCGCCCGCGTTCTGGGTGGGCAACAACCACCACGCGGCCATCGTGAAGGTCGAGCCGCTGGAATGAGCGCGGTCTGCAATTCGTGAGAGAGGATCGATGATGAAGTCGTTCGCCGCTTCGAAGCCGTTCCTCGGGTTTTGCAGTTTTGCGCTCTTTGCGGGCCTTGCCCTGGCAGGCTCCGCGCACGCCCAGACCTTCCCCGCGAAGCCGGTGAAGCTGGTCGTGCCCTTCGGGCCGGGCGGGTCCTCGGACGTGGTCGCGCGCATCATGGCCGACGGCGCCACCGAGGCGCTCGGCCAGCCGGTGCTGATCGAGAACGTTCCAGGCGCGGGCGGCAACATCGGCACGGCGCGCGTCGTCAAGGCCGCGCCCGACGGCTACACCCTCGTCGAGTGCACGATCGGCACCTGCGCGATCAACCCGAGCATCTACGCGCAGACCGGCTACGATCTGCAGAAGGATTTCGCGCCGGTGTTCCTGGTCGGCGGGGTGATGAACATTTTCACCGTGCATCCCTCGATGTCGGTCAAGTCCATCGCCGAGCTGGTCGCCTACATCAAGGCCAATCCCGGCAAGCTGCCCGTGGCCATCGGAGCGGTCGGCAGCTCGAACCATCTGACTCCGGTGTGGTTCGCCTCCATCGCGGGGCTCGACATGCTCTACGTTCCGTTCAAGGGCGCGGGAGATGCGATCATCGCGCTCCTGGGCGGCCAGGTGATGATGTTCGTGGACAACGAGCCCTCCATCCTGCCGCAGATCAAGGCGGGAAAGGCGCGGCCGCTCGCCGTAACCGGGCCGCGGCGCTCGACCTACCTCCCGGAAGTGGCCACCATGGAGGAGCTGGGCTACAAGGGCTTCGTCGTCGAACCCTGGTACGGCTTCATGGTGCCGCAGGGCACCCCGCGCGCGGCGATCGAGCGGCTGAACGCGGCGTTCAACTCGGCCATCCGGAACCCGCGCATCAAGGCGCGCCTGGAAGAGGCCGGGCTGCGCCTGATCGGCGGCGCGCCCGAGCGCCTTGGCGAGCAGATCAGGAGCGAATCCGAGCGCTGGGCCAAGGTGGTCAAGGCCAACAACGTCAAGGTCGAGTAGGCGCCGTAAACGAATTCGGGGCGCTCGAAGCGCCCCGATCGCAGCAACCGCAGCTCGCAAAGAGTCAGCGGTCTTGTCTTCTCCGGTCCTGATCGGCCAGTTCGCCGCGGCTTTTCAGCGAGTATTCGCCGCGGCCTTTGCCTTCCGCGCTGGCGAGCAACGTCAGCTTGCGCACGACGCTCGTGGGAATGTCGGGGGAGGGGTGGTTTGCAGCCCTGGCGTTGCGCAGCTTGCGCAGCCAGTCGATATCTTCGCTCGTCAACCTGCGGTCCATCGCGGAAACCTCCCTGTTCTTTTTTGAAATCGCATGGACTCTCGCAACCTCCGTGCCAGACAAAGGAATCCTCGGTCGATCAGATAGTTGAACGAGTCGCGTGCCCGGAGGGACCCGCGATTCCGTCGCCGGGAAGCGACGGCCCAAAGGAGCGGCGAAGCTAGAACGCTGATCTTTCAGTGTTTCGACCGTCGCGGTTGGGCGACATGAGGGCTTCGCCCCGAAGCGGGACCGGAATTTCGTTCCTGCAATCAAAGCGTCATGCCGCCGTCCACGCTGATGACCGCGCCGTTGATGTAGCTCGCCTCGTCGGAGGCGAGGAAGGCGAACACGCTGGCGATTTCGTCGGGCCGGCCGAGCCGCCCGAGCGGAACCTTCCCCACCATGTCCTGCAGCACCCTCTCGGGCATCTCGCTCACGATCGGCGTCGCGACGAATCCTGGACATACCGCGTTCGCGCGGATGCCTTTGCGCCCGAGCTCGCGCGCCCAGGTCTTTGTCATCCCGATCACCGCGAACTTGCTCGCGGCGTAATTGGTCTGGCCGAAATTTCCGTAGAGGCCGACGATCGACGAAGTGGTGAGAATGACGCCCGACTGCTGCGCGAGCATGATGTCCACCACCGCCCGCGTGCAGTTGTAGACGCCTTTCAGGTTGATGTCGATCACGCGGTCGAACTGCTCGTCGGTCATGTTCTTCAGCTGCGCGTCCATGACGATGCCGGCGTTGTTGACCACGCAGTCGATCCGGCCCCATTGGCGCATGACGCTCTTCACCATGGCGGCGATCTGTTCCTTCTTGGTGACGTCCACCTTGAAGCCCTCGGCCTCGCCGCCGAGAGACCGGATCTCCTCGAGCGTCCGCCGGGTGAGCTCGGAGTTGATGTCGCAGACCGCGACCTTTGCGCCCTCGGAGGCGAATTTCACGGCGGTGGAATGCCCGATGCCGCGCGCTCCGCCGGTGATGACAGCGATTTTTCCGGTGAGCTTCATGGTCTGGATGCCGGACTACTTGTTCCAGGAATCCCGCAGCGTCACGGTGCGATTGAACTTCGGCGCGCCTGGAGCGGAGTCGACGCGGTCGGCGACGAAATACCCGTGGCGCTCGAACTGGAATTGCTGCTCGGCCTTTGCTTCTTTCAGGGCCGGCTCGAGCTGCGCGGTGATGAGCTTCTTCGAATCCGGATTCAGGTCCGGGACGAAGTCCCTGTCTCCCGCTCCCGGATGCGGGACTTTGAACATCCGGTCGTACAGGCGCACTTCCGCGGGGTGCGAATGCTTCGCGCTCAGCCAGTGGATGTTGCCTTTCACCTTGATCTTCTCCGCGCCGGGCGTGCCCGATCTCGTGTCCGGGTCGTAGGTGCAGCGCACGGTGTCGGTCGCCGGGTCATAGCCCGTGCACTCGACGACATAGCCGTAGCGCAGGCGCACCTTGTTGCCGGGGAACAGGCGAAAGTAGCCTTTCGGCGGATTCTCCGAGAAGTCCTCGCGCTCGATCCACAGCTCGCGCGAGAACGCCAGCTTGCGCCTGCCCAGCTCCGGTTTCTGCGGGTGGTTGGGCGCCTCGCATTGCTCTTCTTTTCCTTCCGGGTAGTTCTCGATCACGAGTTTCACGGGATCGAGCACGGCGATGCGGCGCGGGGCGATCTCGTTCAGGTTCTCGCGCATGCAGTCCTCGAGAATCGAGAAATCGATCCACGAATCGGCCTTCGCCACGCCGATGCGCTCGGCGAACAGGCGGAATCCTTCCGGCGTGAAGCCGCGCCGGCGCGCCCCGACGAGCGTGGGCATGCGCGGGTCGTCCCACCCATCGACGTGCTTTTCCTCGACGAGCTGGATGAGCTTTCTCTTCGAGAGCACGACGTAGGTGAGGTTCAGGCGCGCGAACTCGACCTGCTGCGGCAGGGGCCGCTGCAGGAGGCCCGGCCTCCTCACGCCGTCGTATCCGGTCCAGTCCTCGGCGAGGCGCTCGTTGAACCATTCGTAGAGCGGCCGGTGGTCTTCGAACTCGAGGGTGCAGATCGAGTGCGTGATGTTCTCCAGCGCGTCCGACACGCCGTGCGCCCAGTCGTAGGTGGGATAGATGCACCAGTTCTCACCCGTGCGATGGTGCGCGGCGTGGCGGATGCGGTACATGGCCGGGTCGCGCAGGTTGATGTTGGGCGCGGCCATGTCGATCTTGGCGCGCAGGACATGCTCGCCGTCGGCGAACTTGCCCTGGCGCATCTCGCGAAAGAGCTTCAGGTTCTCCTCGAGCCCGCGCTCGCGGTAGGGGCTGTTCTTGCCGGGCTCGATGAGCGTGCCGCGAAGCGCGCGCATCTGCTCGGCAGTGAGGCTGTCCACGTAGGCATGACCGCGGCGCACCAGTTCTTCGGCGAACTGGTACAGATACTCGAAGTAGTCCGAGGCGTAGTACTCGTTCCTGCTCCCGCCAGGGTCCCCCCAGGAAAAGCCGAGCCATTTAACCGCGTCGCGGATGGAATCGACGTACTCGGTTTCCTCTTTCGCGGGGTTGGTGTCGTCGAAGCGCAGGTGGCAGGCACCGCCATAATCGTGCGCGAGGCCGAAATTGAGGCATATCGACTTGGCGTGGCCGTAGTGCAGGTATCCGTTGG
>DATHJM010000200.1:0-2025 GCA_035489775.1 Burkholderiales bacterium | reverse complement strand
CCACGCTAACCTACTCTATCCCGCGCCACTCTCCCCTACTCCCACTCGATTGTTCGCATCGAGCCTAATGAGTTGATTTGTCGTTGCAAAAAAATTCTCTGCCTTGAAAACTCCCGTCGCCCGAACCGTCAGATGCGCATGGCTTTTGAATTCAAAGAGAAATTTGATCGTTCCAGAAAATCTCCGCTTTCAGCGACTATCAATATCGATCGGTCCACTTTTCTCGAATCCACTGGCGCCGCCGCGCCGCCGACATAGCCGAAGACTACCGTCAGCAGCGCGAGGGATTGACCGCGATGCCGCTTGGAGCGCAGCTCGGCTTCCGACCGGATTACAGCAAGCGTCGCCGACGACCTGCCGCGCGTCAGTCGCGCGATATGGACAGCCCCGCGAGCAGCGGAGCGTACGCGGCGAGCCTGTGGGAGACGAACTCCGTGAAGAGCCGCACGCGCTTCGTCTTGCGTGTCTCCCCCTGTGTGAGAAGCCAGACCGTTCCGTACATGTGCAGGTCGGCGCCCGGCACCCTCACCAGTAGGGGGTCGGCATCGCCAACGAAGCACGGCAGTGTCGTCATACCGAGCCCCTGCCGTACAGCAACGATCTGCGACTCGGCGTCGGTGGTCCTGAATGGAACCTCCGTGGTGCGAACCTCACCCTCGCTGGCCCAGTCCGGGATGCCATGAATGCTTATGACGATCCACCGGATGGGATCAGGCGCGCCCGCACGCCACGCGGCTAGTCGATCGCAGGACATGTAGACGCCGCCGAACAGCTCCGGTCCCTTCAGGCCGTGAAGATTGAGCGGCAGAGTTTTGCGGTCGTAGACGACGCGGATCGCCACGTCGGCCTCTCGGTTGGTCAGATTTGCCAGCTCGCCGGACGACAAGATTTCCATCTCGATGTCCGGATGCAGACGCGCGAAATCGGCGAAGTCCGGCATGAGCAAGTGTGTCGCGAGGGGCGGCGCCAGCGTCACCCGCAGAAGCCCGCGCACGCTCTGGTCGCGCCCGAAGACGCGCGTCTCCAGCAGGTGCGACGACGCTTCCATCTGGTCCGCGAACTCGAGGACCTCCTCGCCCGCAGCCGTCAGGCGGTAGCCCGAAGGCAGCTTTTCGAACATGTGCACCCCGAGGCGTTCCTCGAGCTGGGCGATGCGTCGCAGCACGGTCGCGTGGTTCACCCCGAGGCGCTCGGCGGCGGCCCGCACCGAGCCTCCGCGCGCGACGGCAAGAAAGTAGCGAACGTCATCCCAGTCGATCATGGTGCAATCCCGCACCGCGCGGTGCGCCTTCCAAAGCCGGTATCTAACACATCGAACAGCAGTACGGGCGGTCATCATAGCCTATGCCGACAAGCACGGCCCAATTCCGAACGGCGGACACCGATCATCGCGGCTGGCGTCAAGTCGTCTAGCCGGATCGATTTCGCACCACCGATGTGCGCGCTTCTGCACTCAACGCCTGACGCCGGCAGACCCATGTCGAGGTTCTCGGGGGCAGATGCTGTCGCGACACCACGAAAGGAGAAGTTATGGGAAAGCTTGAGGGTAAGGTTGCAGTCATCACGGGTGGATCGAGCGGTATGGCACTGGCGAGCGCCAAGCGGTTCGTTGAAGAAGGCGCCTATGTTTTCATCACGGGCCGGAGGCAGGAGGCGCTCGACGAGGCCGTCAAGCTGATTGGCCGGAACGTGACCGGCGTGCGCGGCGACGCGGCCAATCTCGACGACCTCGACCGTCTGTCCGACACCGTCAAGCGGGAAAAGGGCAGGATCGACGTCCTGTACGCGAGCGCCGGCATGGGCGAAGCCGTCCCACTGGGCGAGATTACCGAGCAGCATTTCGATGCGACCTTCGGCCTGAATACGCGCGGCACGCTGTTTACAGTCCAGAAGGCGTTGCCGCTGTTCAACGACGGCGGATCGATCTTCATGACCGGGTCAGTTGCTTCGATCAAAGGTTTTCCTGGTTACAGCGTGTATGCGGCGAGCAAGGCGGCGCTGCACGCATTCGCACGCGGGTGGCTC
>DATHJM010000199.1:0-3210 GCA_035489775.1 Burkholderiales bacterium | reverse complement strand
ACGCGAAGGCGGCGAAGAACGAGATGAAGACCGCGAGTGCGTTTTTGAGTTTCATTGCGCTCCTTTGATTTGTTGCCGCGGGGTATACATTGTGGGCCGCGCGGTATTCCGCTTCAAGGCTCCAACTCCATCTCCGGGGGTGTGGCAAACTCTTGCCGCGAACGGGGAGAATCGTTGCCTCGCGTCGAAAAAAAGGCACGGAGGTGTCATGAATTCGCACGATACCAGAGTCCGCACAGCGCTTGTTGTTGCAGCCGGACTTGCCGCCTGCAGTGCGTTGGCGCAGCAGGCCCCGGTCAAAAGGGACTTCGACGCGGAGGCCCAGGCTGCGGTGCAGGCGGCCAAGACTGCGGCGGGGTTCGAGTTCCTGGGCACCCTGGTCCGCACCTGTCTCCTTCCTCAAAGCGGCGGCGAAGACGCGAGCGATAACGCGCCGGGCTACATAGCGAATCCCGCGAGCGCGCCGGCGCGCGACACCTGGTACGCGGAGCCGGCGAAGGTCTTCGACAATCTGTATTTCGTCGGCGGCAAGATTCACTCGTCCTGGGCTCTGACCACGAGCGAGGGAATCATCCTCATCGACACGATCTATCCGTACAACTCCGAGGAGCTGGTCGTCGGCGGAATGCGCAAGCTCGGCCTCGATCCGGGCAAGATCAGATACCTGCTCATCTCCCACGCGCACGCCGACCATATCGGGGGCGCCGAGATGCTGCAGGCGCGGTACCGCGCCCGAGTCGTCATGGGCGGGCCAGATTGGGACTTGGTCGCGAAGCACCCGAACCGGTACAAGACCATGGCCCCGAAACGCGATATCGTCGCGACCGACGGCATGAAGATCACGCTCGGCGACACGACCCTGACCATCTGGCTCACCCCCGGACATACGCCGGGGACGATGTCCTACACTTTTTCCGTGCTCGATCGCGGCACGCGGGTCAACGTGGCCTATTCGGGCGGCACCGCCTTCAATTTCGTGAACAACACGCCGGATCCCGGCATCAAGAACTTCCAGACCTACATCGACTCACAGAAACACATGGCCGCGAGAGCCGCCGCCACCGGCGCGAGCGTGCTGCTCTCGAACCACTCCGAGTTCGACAATGCGTACAACAAGAATAGAATGCTCGCCGGGCGCGGCAACGGACCGCATCCGTACGAAATCGGAAGCGAATGGGTGCAGCGGTACTTTCAGGTGATGCAGGGCTGCGCCAGGTCGGCTCAGATCAGGCTGGAACAAAAGGCGCTGGAAACGGCGAGGTAGGCCTGGGCCGCGCGGCTCTCCGCCTTCCAGGCAAAGGCCACGCCGTACTCGAACGAGCTGCAGCGTTCTGCAAATCAGTCGCGGCGCGACTGCGGGTCGACTCCGTCATCCGGGAGGAGACGCGGTCTTTCAGACTCTGCCTTTTGAATCCAGACGCGATAGCTCTCATCCTGCCTGGATCTGATAGCCGCCATATTGGACGCGGCGTAGTTAAGCGCTTCCGGGGTTTTCACGACCCATTTGAATGACGCAATAATCTCTTTGAAATCCTTCGATCCTTGCTCCTGCTTGTCCACGGCCTTCAAAGAATAGAGTGCCCTGAATTTGCCAGGACGTGCCAATGCGAATACGTAGTACGTCCTATTTGGAAGCACGTCTGCGGTCATGAAATCGGCGAATTGTCCGAGCACCATAAACAGATGTCTGCCAGGATCGACGTGATACGCAACCATCGTTCTCACGGGGAGAATCCCGATTATCTCCGGTTCAGAGTCTTTCCCGGCTGTCTCCGTGACGAAATCGCTCTTCTTGGCTTCGAAGACGGGGATCCGACCGTAGTCGATGATTGTTATATAAGCGGGAGGACGAACGAAAACGACCAATGCTTTCCCAGGCATGGGAACGACGGGCGGGCTTGCGGCGCCGCGTTCTGTGGGTCCAGCACACCCGTAAAGACAGAGGCCAAATGCGGACACAATAAGCAGAGAGGAGAGAGAATTTGTCTTGGTCATTTGACGGTCTGGCCATTCCCTTCGTTACATCACGTCACCCCAGCGGTCCCAAGAACGGCTCCCCCATGAACGTATCGCTGTGCGCCTCCACCGCTTCCGGCCATTTGGCGTTGTCGATTTCCGAGCGCTGCGACTCGTGCCGCGGCTTGCCGTCCCAGCCGATTTGTTCCATGTAGTAATACAGCTGGAAGGCGAAGCCGTCCGGGTCGATGGCGAAGGCGCAGTAGTCGATTCCCGGAAACAGCTCGGGCGGGAGCAGCTTGATCCTCACGTCGTTTTCCTTCAGGAACGCAACCGCGTCGCGCAGTTGCTGGTAGGTGCCGACTTGCACGCCGAATGACATGAGCGTGGTGTCGGCGCGCAGGCCGAGCTCCCCGCGGAGCGCGAGCGGATAGAGCGCCATGGTGTGGTGCTCGGTGTTCGCCCGCAGGAACACGCAGCGGTGGCCGTCGTAGTGCACTTCTTCGGTGATCGCGAGGCCCAGGTCGTCGCGGTAGAAGCGCACCATGGTTTCCACGTCCTCGACGAACAGGCGCACCGGCCCGATTCTAGCGATCTTGAAGGGCCGCGCGAGCAGGACTCCGCCGACGTCGTACTTCTCCTCGCCGCCCATGTCGCTCGCGCGCAGGCCCTTCTCGATCGCGATGCCGTCTTCTGTCGCCTGCATCACTTCGGCGTATTCGGACTTGTGAGGCAGCTGCGGCGGCTTGGTGTAGCGCACGCCGTACATCTCGCGCGGCTTCGAGTAGCCGTCCCAGCCGATCTGCTCGATGCCGTAGTAGAGCTCGTTGGTGTGGCCTTCGGGATCCGGCGGATAGAAATGCCAGTTCGATCCCGGCAGGTCGCGGCCCGCGCGGCGGATCTGTTTCCCCCGCCGGGTGAACCAGTCGAACGCGTCCGACACTTCCTGCAGCGATCCCACCTGCCAGGTGATCTGATTGATGGTGCCAGAGGGTTTCAACGAATGCGGGTTGAGGACAGCATAGGCGTCCTTGGGGAAGAAGACGAAAGAGTGGTGATCGGTGCCGTGGCGCGAGAAGTAGCCGACCGTGGTGCCGACGGCTCCGCGCTTGTCTTCGGGCAGCCGCGGGCCGAAGTCGAGCGGGTCGGAAATGCGAAAGCCGAGGAGGCGACAGTAAAAGTCCTTGCTCTTCTCCGGATCGGCGACGTTGACGCCAAAATGGCCCAGCCGCCGGATGCGGAACGGCCGGCGCA
>DATHJM010000198.1:0-4232 GCA_035489775.1 Burkholderiales bacterium | reverse complement strand
CCAGCGTATGTCCGGATAGCGCGCCGCGGTGCCGCTGAATGCGAGGCTCGCGATGGTCCGGGTCGTATCGGTCGCGTACTCGATCGCCGAGGGCGGCACCTCGCTCTTGATGTTCCGGCAGCAATCGGGCGAGAGCGGGTGAGTGTAGACCACCGCCTTGCGGCGATTGAGCTCTTCCCACACCGGCGCGAAGGCGGCGTCGCCGAGGTATTTTTCCTGGTAGCTCGTCATGAGACCCAGGCCCTCGGCCTTGAGCGTACCGAGCGCGTACTCGATTTCTTTCAGGCTTCCCTCGACATCGGGCAGCGGCAGCGTGGCGAAGTTGCCGAAGCGACCCGGGTGGTCGCGCACGAGCTGCGCCGCGTAGTCGTTGCTTTGGCGCGCGATCTTGCGGCGCTTCTCCAGGTCACCTGTTGAGGCGCTCGGCTGCACGAGCGACATCATCGACAGGGCAATGCCGCTCTTATCCATGTCCTCGATCGACATGGCCGGCGACCACTTCACCGGCGAGCCCGCGCGGTTGCCGGCGATTTCATCGAGATAGCCGGGATAAATGAGATGGTGGTGAACGTCGATGCGGTACGGCTTGCCGCGCGCGGGCGTTTTCTTCGCCTCCTGCGCCAGGAGCTCGCCCGGAAGAGCGGCGGCGGCCCCCAGCGCCGCGAGCTTGCTCAAGAATCCGCGCCGCGGCGGGCAGCAGGCGCAGGGCAGGCCGGGACCACAGCCAGGAACGCTGTTGTTTTCAGAAGCGGACATCGTGCACCTCCTCCTGTGAGATCTTCGTGGAAAGTATCCTATCATGGTGATAGGGGCGATTTGGCGGCGGAGGACCCATGAACTCATGGCAGTGCGCGTGGCTCGCGGGCTTGCTGCTTGCCGCTTCCGCGTGGGCGCAGGATCCGGCGCCCGGATATCCGAGCCGCCCGATCCGCGTTATCGTGCCCTTCCCCGCAGGCGGCGCGGCCGACGCCCTGCCGCGCATCGTAGGCGAGAGGCTCGCGGCGCGCTGGGGGCAGCCCGTCGTCGTGGAAAATCGCGCCGGGGCTTCCGGAAGCATCGGAGCGGAGGCGGTGGCGCGCGCAGACCCCGACGGTTACACGCTGCTCGCGACGCCCCCTGCCCCGCTGGTGATCAATCCCAGCCTGTATGCAAAGCTCCCCTACGATCCGACGCAGTTCGTGCCCGTGACTGTGATGGCGGCGATCCCGAGCGTGCTGCTCGTCAACGCGGCAAAAGTCCCGGCGAACACGCTGCAGGAGTTCGTCGCGCTGGTGCTCGCGAACCCGGACAAGTTCAACTATGCATCGCAGGGGACGACCACCGTTTCATTTCTCACAACCGAGATGTTCAAGACCGCGGCCGGGAGCCTGAGAATCACGCATGTACCCTACAAAGGGACGGCGCCAGGGCTCGCCGCGCTACTCGCGGGCGAAGTGGAAATGATGTTCGACAATCTCGGGGTGACGGTGCAGCACGTTCGCGCGGGCAGGCTCAAAGCGCTCGCTGTCGGCAGCGAGCGGCGCGTTCCTTCGCTTCCCGAGGTGCCCGCGATGGCGGAGCTCTATCCGGGATTCGTCTCGATCGCGTGGTTCAGCGTTTCGGCTCCGCCGAAGACTCCGGCGGCGATCGCCGACAAGCTTTCCGCCGCGATCGCAGAAATACTGAAGCAGCCCGAGGTCGCCAAGCGTCTCGACGCACTGTCTGCCGAGCCGATCGGGAGCACGCCTGCAGGGATGGCAGCGATCATGAAGGAAGACACCGAGCGCTGGCGCGGCGTGATCCGCGCGGCGGGCGTGAAGCCCGAGTGACCGCTCGCGCCCCCAGGAGAAATCATGTCGCACTTCCCCGCTATGGCCCGCTACAACCGCTGGATGAACGAGCGCATTTACGCGCTGTGCGAAAACCTCTCCGACGCCGAGCGCAAGGCCGATCGCGGCGCTTTTTTCCGCTCGATCCACGGCACGCTCAACCACATCCTGCTCGGTGACCGACTGTGGCTTGCGCGCTTTCTTTCGCGTGAGTTCCGCTTCAAGACGCTTGCGGATGAGCTGTACGCGGATTTTGCCGAGCTCACCCGCGAGCGCGCCAGGACCGACGCGGAAATCCTCGACTGGGTCGAGACGCTCGATGAAAAACGGCTCGCCGCGCCACTCAAGTTCCACAGCGTGGTGCGCAACCGCGACCACAGCTTTCCCATGTGGTTCCTCGCGCAGAATTTCTTCAACCACCAGACGCACCACCGCGGGCAGGTCACGACCCTGCTCGTTCAGACGGGCGTCGATCCGGGAGCGACGGACCTGCTCTGGCTTCCTGGGATGGAAGCGGGCGCCTAGCCGCGCCGTTTGACGGCGCTCGCTCCCTTTGCTTTCGGACGCGCCTCGAGCGCGACGCGAACCGCCTCGTCGACATCCTCGAGGAAAACGAATTCGATCTTTTCCCTCGCCTCGGCCGGTACCTCCTCGAGGTCCTTGCGGTTGCGCGCGGGCAGCATCACCCGACGGATACCGGCGCGCATGGCGCCGAGCATCTTTTCCTTGATGCCGCCCACGGGCAGCACGAGGCCGCGCAGACTGATTTCCCCAGTCATGGCGGTATCGGCCCGAACGGCGCGCTCGGCGAAGAGCGATGCGAGCGCGAGAAACATCGCTACGCCGGCACTGGGGCCATCTTTGGGGATCGCGCCCGCGGGCACGTGAACGTGCACGTCCATCCTCTCGAACGCAGCCGGATCGATGCCAAGCGCGGCGGCGCGGGATTTGACCAGCGTGAGCGCAGCCTGGGCGGATTCCTTCATCACGTCGCCGAGCTGGCCGGTGAGTATCAACTTGCCGGCGCCCGGAGTCCGGCTTGCCTCGATGAACAGAATGTCTCCGCCGACCGGCGTCCACGCGAGACCCGTGGCAACCCCCGGCATGCCGGCGCGCAGCGCCACCTCGTTCTCGAATTTCGGCGGCCCGAGAATCTCCGCGAGGTCGCCCTCTTCGATTCTCACCTTCTGCACCGCACCTTCGGCGATGCGCACCGCCGCGCGCCGGCACACCGCGCCGATCAGGCGCTCGAGCGACCGCACGCCCGCTTCCCGCGTGTAATCACGGATGATCGCGGTCAGTGCCGCGTCGGCTATCTCGAACTGCTCGGGCTTGAGTCCGTTCTCCTTGAGCTGGCGCGCGACGAGGTAGCGGCGCGCAATCTCGAGCTTTTCCTCCTGCGTATAGCCCGGCAGCTGGATGATCTCCATGCGGTCGCGCAGCGGTCCCGGGATGGTGTCGAGCACATTCGCCGTGGTGATGAAAAGCACCCGCGAAAGGTCGTAGGGCACGCCGAGATAGTTGTCGCGGAACGTGTTGTTCTGAGCCGGATCGAGAACTTCGAGCAGCGCCGAGGACGGATCGCCGTGAAAGCCCGCGCCGAGCTTGTCGACCTCGTCGAGCATCATGACGCAGTTGCGCGTGCCCGCCTTCTTTATCGCCTGGACGATGTTGCCGGGCAGCGCGCCGATGTAGGTGCGCCGGTGGCCGCGTATCTCGGCCTCGTCGTGCACGCCGCCGAGCGACACACGCACGAACTTCCGGCCGAGCGCTTTCGCGACGCTCTGGCCGAGCGAAGTCTTTCCGACTCCGGGCGGGCCGACGAAGCACAGGATCGGCCCGTGACCCTCGGGATTGAGCTTGCGCACAGCGAGGTACTCGACGATGCGCTTCTTGACCGGTTCGAGGCCGAAATGATCCGCGTCGAGAATGCGCCGCGCTTCCGCCATGTCGATCGCGTCGGGCCCGGGGGTCTTCCACGGGAGCTCGATCAGCCAGTCGAGATAGGTGCGCACCATGGAGGACTCGCCCATGGCGTCGGACATGCGCTCGAGGCGCTTCAGCTCCTTGAGCGCCTGTTTCTCCACCTCTTCGGGCATTCCCGCCTCGGCAATTGCTTTACCGAGCTCCTCGATCTCCACCGCATGGCCGTCTTCGCCTTCGCCGAGTTCCTTCTGGATCGACTTCATCTGCTCGCGCAGGAAATACTTGCGCTGGGTCTCGTCCATGCTCGTCTTGGTGCGCTCGTCGATCTCGCGGGAAAGCTTCAGCACCTGCAGCCGGTGCGCGAGCTTGTCGAGCACCGCGTCAAGGCGCTTTTGCAGGTCCACTGTCTCGAGCAACACCTGCTTTTCCGAAACCT
The DNA here is from genome assembly GCA_035489775.1 of Burkholderiales bacterium. Classification (GTDB taxonomy): domain Bacteria; phylum Pseudomonadota; class Gammaproteobacteria; order Burkholderiales; family SG8-39; genus VBDM01. The sequence goes on along the minus strand of DATHJM010000198.1, from coordinate 62 downwards.
CGATGTCCATGAAGCCCGCAACCAGGTCGGCGAGCGCACCGGCAGACGACATGCCCTGGATA
>DATHJM010000197.1:0-2668 GCA_035489775.1 Burkholderiales bacterium | reverse complement strand
TCATTGTCGCGTGCACGTCCGCGAAATGGTTGAACTTGTTTTCCGAGATGATCGAACGCTTGCCCTGATCGTCGTGGTGAATGGCCAGAGACCACTTGGTACGCATTACAAATTTCCCCTAGTCGCTAGTCAAGATTCGTCATTCTTTGTTAGGAATTACGGCTTTTCGTTGCCTGATATTTTGAATTTCGGCTGGGGCGGATATTATCTGGAGGATTCCTATCCTGGGCCTCCGCGGTGTGTTGCGATCGTTTCACATCCCTTATTCATTCGGTCAATTCGAAACCTTATCCGCCTTGGCCCGCAAATTCATTCGGTTTTCGTGAGCGCGGTGTCCCCCGGGCATGAGGGGCCTGTCCCGCCCCTTGGCGCGCAAAAGGACGGGTCTTGGCGTGGTCTTGCCGCGTTCGATACGCTCTTCCACAGCCGCACCCCATGGCCTAAGAGCAGCCGCGACTTTTTTTCCGGCTCGTGGTGCACATGATTCGTCTCGACAACATCAGCAAGCAGATTGGCCACCAGATCCTCTTCATCGAGGCCTCCGCGGCGCTCCAGAAGGGCGAGAAGGTCGGCCTCGTCGGCCCTAATGGTGCCGGCAAGACGACGCTGTTCCGGATGATCACGGGCGAAGAGCACCCCGACGAGGGACAGGTGGCCGTCGATCGCGGCGTCACCATCGGCTACTTCAGTCAGGACGTCGGCGAGATGTCGGGCCGCAGCGCGGTGTCCGAGGTGATGGACGGCGCTGGCCCCGTCAGCACCGTGGCCACCGAGCTGAAGGAGCTCGAGGCCGCCATGGGAGATCCGGATAGGGCTGATGACATGGATGATATCATCGAGCGCTACGGTGAGGTGCAGGCGCGCTTCGAGGAGCTCGACGGCTACGCCCTGGAGGGGCGGGCGCGCGAAGTCCTCGCGGGCCTGAGCTTCAGCCAGGAGATGATGGACGGTGACGTGGGCGCGCTGTCGGGCGGCTGGAAGATGCGCGTGGCGCTGGCCCGCATCCTCCTCATGCGCCCCGATGCCATGCTGCTGGACGAACCGAGCAACCATCTCGACCTGGAGAGCCTGATCTGGCTGGAGCAGTTCCTCAAGGGGTATGAGGGCGCGCTGCTGATGACCTCGCACGACCGCGAGTTCATGAACCGCATCATCACCAAAGTGATCGAGATCGATGGCGGCGCGCTGACGACATACTCGGGCGACTACGAGTTCTATCAGCAGCAACGCGCGCTGAGCGCGAAGCAGCAGCAGGCCCAGTTCGAGCGTCAGCAGGCGATGCTCGCCAAGGAAATCAACTTCATCGAGCGCTTCAAGGCGCGCGCCTCGCACGCAGCCCAGGTGCAGAGCCGGGTGAAGAAGCTGGAGAAGATCGACCGGGTGGAGCCGCCCAGGCGCCGCCAGAGCGTGGAGTTCGAGTTTATGCCGGCGCCGCGCTCCGGTGAAGACGTGGTGAGCTTGAAGAAGGTGCACAAAGGTTATGGCAGCCGGAGCATCTACGAGGGGCTGGATTTTTCGGTGCGCCGCAGGGAGCGCTGGTGTGTGATGGGCATCAACGGCGCAGGCAAGTCCACGCTGCTGAAACTGGTGGCGGGCTCCACGCCTCCGGACGATGGCACGGTGGCGCTGGGCGGCAGCGTGAAGATGGGCTATTTCGCGCAGCACGCCATGGATCTTCTGGACGGCGAGCGCACGGTGTTCGAGTCGCTGGAGGACGCGTTCCCGCAAGCCGGGCAGGGCTCGTTGCGCGCGCTGGCCGGCTGCTTCGGGTTCTCCGGCGACGACGTTGAGAAGAGATGCCGGGTGCTGTCGGGCGGTGAAAAAGCACGGCTGGTGATGGCGAAGATGCTGTTCGACCCGCCAAACTTCCTGGTGCTGGATGAGCCCACCAACCATCTGGACATGGCGACCAAGGAGATGCTCATCACCGCGCTGTCGCAGTACGAGGGCACCATGCTGTTTGTCTCGCACGACCGGCATTTCCTGGCCGCGCTGTCCAATCGGGTGCTGGAGCTTACCCCCGAGGGCATTCACCAGTACGGCGGTGGCTACACGGAGTATGTAGCGCGCACCGGTCAGGAGGCTCCCGGCCTGCGCAGCTGAGCCGGGGGCGGGAGGCGGAGGCGCGGGGCCGCCCGTCACGGCAGCGGTCGTGGCAAAAATTGAACTCGCGACCAACACCCGAGTACTTTAAAAGCGTCTCGATGCCGCGAAAGGCGCGCGTCGGAATCCGGGTCGTTCATGAAATGCCGCAAGATTCGAGCTTGGAAGCCGCCGGGCGCATTGACGACTGGTGGTCAACCGCAAAGCGCGACATCCTGGCCGACCCGTTTGGGCAGATGGCGAGGGCAGGTCTGTTCCAGATCGGTCTGCCTGGCGCAGGAGCAGCACTCGACACCTATCGTGCCATAGCGCTCGCCGAGCAGGCGATTGCAGCTAAAACCGGGCTGTTGGGGCTGGCGAGCGCCTTTGCCGCGCGACAAATGACGGCGCGGTTCTTTGTTGCGGGTTTTGCGGACGCGGGTCAGCGCGCCACATGGCTTCCGCGCATTGCGGCTGGCCAGATCTGTGCGGCGATCGCGATTTCCGAGCCTGAAGTCGGAGCCCATCCGAAACATCTCCGGACGGCCGCCGAATCGAGCGGAGCTGGCTTCGTTGTTCGCGGTCG
>DATHJM010000196.1:0-6713 GCA_035489775.1 Burkholderiales bacterium | reverse complement strand
TTGCCGGAGTTGAAGCTGAAGGTGCCGGCGGTGTACTTGCGCTCCTTCGCGAGCGGCTCTTTCGCGTAGATGTTGCGGATCGCGTCCCAGGCGCCGACATAGCTTGCGGGGTTAGACCGGGTGGTGCGCCCGATCGGCGTCTGGTCCACCATCACCGCGTCTTCGATCAGCGCGTGGCCGGGCAACTCGCGGAAAGATCCCGGCGTTTCGGTCGGCTTGCCTTTCGCCTTTCGCAGCGCGGCGTAGAGCACGTCCTGCGCCAGCGTGGATTTTCCCGACCCCGAGACGCCGGTGATGCACACCAGCCGCTGCAGCGGAATGCCGGTATCGATGTTCTTCAGGTTGTGTTCGGCGGCGCCGAGGAGCTCGAGCTTCGGCGCTTTCCTATCCGGCGCCGCGGATTCCTTGCCGCTGTCGGCGCGTTTTCTCCCGGAGAGATATTCCGCTGTCAGCGTCTTCGACCGCTTCAGCTCGTCGGGCGTGCCGAAGAACACGATCTCGCCGCCGCGCTCGCCGGGGCCCGGGCCCATGTCCATGATGCGGTCGGCCTGCAGCATGATCTGCGGATCGTGCTCGACCACCACGAGCGAATTTCCGGCATTCCTCAGCCGCTGCATCACGCCGATCACGCGGCCCATGTCGCGCGGGTGCAGGCCTATCGAAGGCTCGTCCAGCACGAACAGCGTATTGACGAGCGAAGTGCCGAGGGCGGTGGTGAGGTTGATGCGCTGCACTTCGCCGCCCGAGAGCGTGCGCGACTGGCGGTCGAGCGTGAGATAGCCGAGGCCGACTTCCTGGACGTAGCGCAGGCGGGCGCGGATTTCGGTGAGAAGAAGATCGGTGGCCTCGTCGAGCGGCGCGGGCAAGTGCAAGCTCTCGAAGAACGCGCGCGTGCGCTCTGCGGGCAGGAGCATCAGGTCGTGCACCGTAAGGCCGGGAAGCGCGCGCAGGACATCGTCCGGGAATTTCGCGCCCCGCGGCATGAAGCGTCGCGCGGGATCGAGCACGCGGTCGGCGTCCTCCTTCGTCCCGACGCGCCAGAGCAGCGCGTCGAGCTTGAGGCGCGCGCCGTCGCAGGCGGAACAAGGCGTGTAGGCGCGGTAGCGAGACAGGAGCACGCGCACGTGCATCTTGTAGGCCTTCGTCTCGAGCCACCGGAAGAAGCGCGCGACGCCGTACCACGTGCCGGGCCAGGACTTTCTCCAGCTCACCCATTCGGGCTCGCCTTCCAGCACCCACGCACGCTGTTTCGCGGAGAGATCGCGGAAAGGAACATCGAGCGGAACGCTGCGTTTCTTCGCGTACTTTTCGATGTCGTCCTGGCAATCGTGAAAGCTGGGAGATTGCCAGGGGCGGATCGCGCCTTCGCGCAAGGTCTTCGTTTCGTCCGGGACGATCAAGCCGTAGTCGATGCCGATCACGCGCCCGAACCCGCGACAGGTCTCGCAGGCGCCGAGCGGCGAGTTGAACGAGAACAGGCTCGGCAGCGGCTCGGAGTAGTGGATATCGCATTCGGCGCAGTGGAGGTCGGAGGAAAACCGCCATGGCGGCCATGCTTTGCCGTCCGCGTCGAGCGGATACACGTTGACCTTGCCCTGGCCGATCTTGAGCGCCGACTCGATGCCCTCGATTACGCGCGTCTTGTCCGCGGAGGACAGGCGCGGGCGGTCCTGCACGACCTCGAGCACATTGGCGTTCCGCGCGTGGATGCGGTCGTAGCCTTGCGCCTTGAGGAGCGCGTGGACTTCGTCTTCCTTGAAATTCTTCGGTACCGCGACCGGGAAAGTGATAACCAGGCGCGGGTCGCCCGCCGCCTTGGCACGGGCCGCGAGCTCTTCGTATACAGAGGCCGGCGTATCCCGCCGCACGGGCTGCCCGCAGCTGCGGCAAAAGAGCCGGGCCGCGCGCGCGAAAAGAAGCTTCAGGTGGTCGTTCAGCTCCGTCATCGTGCCGACCGTCGAGCGGGACGTACGCACGGGGTTGGTCTGGTCGATGGCGATAGCGGGCGGGATCCCCTCGATCGCGTCGACCTGGGGCTTGTCCATGCGGTCGAGGAACTGCCGCGCGTACGGGCTGAAAGTCTCGACGTAGCGCCGCTGCCCCTCGGCGTAGAGCGTGTCGAAAACGAGCGAGGATTTCCCCGATCCCGAGACGCCGGTCACCACGACGAGCTCGTTCGTCGGGATCTCGAGCGAGAGGTTCTTGAGATTGTTCTGGCGGGCGCCGCGGATGACGATCGCGGGATCGGAGCGGCGTTGCAGCATGCCGCTATTTTATCGGCGTACCGGCCGGATCGCGCGATTAGTAGCCGAAGAACTCGTCGGTGCGGATCGCTTCGTCCTTGACCCCGGCGGCGACGAGCATTTTCTGCATGGTCTCGACCAGTCCCGGCGGTCCCGCCGCGTAGTAAACAAGCGCGGAGAGATCCTTCAGATGGCGCTCGAGCATGGCGCGGTCGAGAAACCCCGTTTCGCCGCTCCATGGCCTGCTCGATTTTTCCATCTCGGTCATGGTGCCCACAAAGCGGTAACGCGGGTTGGCGCGAGGCAGCGCGAGGAGCTCGTCCACGAAAGCCGCGTCCTCGGGGCGGCGGTTGGAATAGAACAGCCAAAGGTCGCGCCCGAGGCGGCTGTGCGCAGCCTGCCGCGACATGCTCACGAAGGGCGTGATGCCGATGCCCCCTGCGAGAAAGACGGCGGGCCGGGCGTCCGCGCCGTCCAGGGTGAATTTGCCCGCGGGCCCCCGCAGATGGATGCGCCCGCCCGCCCGCATCGCCTTCAACGAACGCTTGAACGCCGTGTCGCGCATGCGCGTCGCAATCACGAGCTCGGTCTGGCAGGGCGCGCTGGCCAGGGAAAAGGAGCGTGAGTTGCCCTTGCGGTCGGTCTCCGGCGGATCGATCAAGGAGACGGTGATCGATTGCCCGGCCTCGAACTCGAATTCCGCGGGCCTCGCGAAGCGGAACGCCATCGTTCCTTCAGCGACCGTCGTGCTGTCGATGAGCGTCGTCTCGAAACGGGCCACGGTGTCGGTTCCTCGGTCAGGTCGGCTGGGTCTGGTATTTGATGGCGACGCTGAAGCGCGTGTTCCGGTCGATGAGCAGCATTGTACGGGGGCCCGAGTTCCACGAGCCCCGGGAACGCGGCGCCCCGGAAACACATCCAATCCGCGCGCTCTATTCCGCCGGGCGGCAAATATTCTCCCCCGCCTTGCGTGCGCTATCGAACGGAGCGTCCGCAGCCCGTGGAGGATAGTTTTTCCCGGGCCGCCAGTAGACCGAAGGGCTGGCTTCCCTTTCTAACGATCAAATAATCTCTCGAGAGGAGCTCCCCATGAGACTTAAAGCGATCTTCCCGTTGCTGGTTTCTGTTCCGATCGCGCTTGCCATTCTGGTCGGGCTCGGATTGGGCATCGTCGAGCGGGGTAACGCCCAGGCGCGGGACGCCGACGAGGAGCTCACCCTGAACGACCGCCTGATCAACGCACACGCGCGGCGCATGGTCGAGGAGGGCAGGCAGATCTTTCGCTTCGACACGTTCGGCTCCGAGGCTTTCTTCGGCGATGCCTTGCAGCTGCACCGGGCCATCGCCGGCGAGAAGAACGGCGGTGTCGGAGCGGGAGTGAGCCCGAAGACCGCCCTGGCAGTCGGCCTCAAGGTGGATGTGGACGCCTTGCCCGCCGCGCTGAAGAGCCAGATCGCAGCGGGCAAGGTGAATCTCGACGACCCGGCGACAACCCTCGCCCTGCTCAAGTTGAATTCCGTCGTCGGGGTCACCGGGCTGTTCGACGGGGCCGGAAGAATCCGCTCGATGGGCATCCAGTGCGCCTTCTGCCATTCGACGGTCGACAACTCGTTTGCGCCCGGGATCGGGAAACGGCTGGACGGCTGGGCCAACCGCGACCTGAATGTGGGTCTCATCGTTTCGCTCGCTCCGAACCTCAGGCCCTTCACTGATCTTCTCGGCGTCGATGCAGCGACGGTGAAGAAGGTGCTCAACAGCTGGGGCCCTGGCCGCTTCGACGCCCTGCTCGACAAGGACGGCAAAGCCTTCCGGCCCGACGGCGGACAGGCGGGCACGCTGATTCCACCCGCGTTCGGTCTGGCCGGCGTGAACCTCCATACCTGGACCGGCTTCGGTTCCGTCCCGTACTGGAATGCCTATGTCGCGGTGACGGAAATGCACGGCTCGGGCACCTTCTTCGACGCGCGGCTCAACAACCCGGATCAGTACCCGGTAGCTGCGAGAAGCGGCGCCGGCAATACACGGGGCACGCCCGACCAGGTCACGTCCAAGCTGTCTGCTCTTCACTTCTATCAGATCGCCATCCCTGCGCCCAAGGCGCCTGCCGGCAGTTTTGACAAATCAGCGGCCGAGCGCGGGAAGGATGTCTTCAACGAGAGGGCGCGGTGCGCGACCTGCCACGTCCCGCCGCTCTTCACCGAGCCGGGGCACAACCTGCACACGCCCGGGGAAATGGGGGTCGATTCGTTTCAGGCCGACCGATCGCCGACTCATATGTACCGTACCGCCCCGCTTGCGGGATTGTGGACGCACCAGAAGGGCGGCTTCTACCACGACGGCCGTTTCGCAACCCTCAGGGACGTCATCGAGCACTACGACGGCCTCTTCAGGCTCGGGCTGACGAATCGGGAAAAAGGCGAGTTGATCGAATACCTGAAGTCACTGTAGAAAGGACACGCGGGGCACGGGGCCTTGAGCCCTCCGGGTGTCCCGCTTGTTTTCCGGGCCGGGAACGCGGCGGGCACAATCTTCATCCAATGGCGTGAAACCGGCGTAAAAAGCAGCAAGAGGCGCATATGCAACCCGCGACTGCAGCAATTGCCTACGGCACGTTATCCGACCTGGAACTGGCGCAGCGCATCGTGTCCGGCGACAAGGGTGCGTTCGAGCTGCTGATGCGGCGGAACAACCAGATGCTGTACCGCGCGGCGCGCAGCATCCTCAAGGACGAGGCCGAGGCCGAAGACGCGGTGCAGGACGCTTATCTGCTCGCCTATCGGGGGATGAGCGGGTTCCGCGGCGATGCGAAGCTGTCGACGTGGCTGGTTCGCATCGTCGTGAACGAAGCGATCGCGCGCGCGCGCAAGCGCAGCCGCGGGGCGCAAATCATTCAGTTGAGCGGCGAGTCGCAGGAGGAAAGCGAAGCCGCGGGGGAAAACATGAACAAGACCTTGCCGGAGCAGCCCGAGCACGCGGCGCGGCGCGCGCAGACGCGCCGCCTGCTCGAGGCGAAAATCGACGAACTGCCCGATGCCTTTCGCACCGTGTTCGTGTTGCGCGCGCTGGAGGAGCTCTCCGTCGAGGAATCCGCCGTTGCGCTCGGCATCCCGGAGGCGACGGTGCGCTCGCGTTTCTTCCGCGCGCGGGGGCTGCTGCGCGAGGCCCTCTCCAAGGAAATCGACATCGCCTACGGCGACGCATTCGCTTTTGCCGGAGCCCGCTGCGACCGCATCGTCGCCGGGGTGATGGCGGGGCTCGAAGAAGGCGGGAAAGCTTCCCGATCGTGATCGGCGCCGGGTACATCTGCCGCCTGCACCCGTGATGTACGGGTTGCTGGTGGTGAAATGAGGAGGAAATTCATGCGCACACCAGCCAGCATCGCAGGACATCCGATTCATCCCATGCTCGTGCCCATTGCCATCGGGCTATGGATCTTCTCGCTCGTCGGCGATCTCTTCCACGCGGGGGGCAGCGCTCAGCCCGCCTGGACGACGGTCGCGTACTATTGCATGGGAGGCGGGATCGCCGGAGCCCTGCTTGCCGCTGTTCCCGGCCTTATTGACCTGCTGTCCCTGCCCGAAGGCCCGAGGAAAACCGCCATCGCGCATATGACCATAAACCTTACGGTGGTCGCACTCTACGCAGTCAATTTTTGGATGCGCTCTGGAGCGCCGGGTGACCCCGGCCGTCTGATATGGCTGTCGGTAATCGCGATCGGCCTGCTGGTCGTGTCCGGATGGCTTGGCGGCAAGCTGGTGTACGAGCTCGGCGTGGCGGTTGACACGGAACCACCGCAAATTCCGGGAGCCAAAAGATGAGGAAGCAATCATGGCAAGGCTCGTAAAACGTTTTCGCAACAAGCCCTATGCGGTGACGGTTGGCGGCGAATCCCAATACATTTGCGGTTGCGGGCTTTCCGGCACGCTGCCGTTCTGCGATGGAACGCACAAGATCACGCAAGGGGAAGAGCCGCAAAAGCTGTATTGGTACGACGAAGAGCAACGGCGTCACGTTGCCGCGGACAGCTATCCCGGCATCCGCGACGACAAACGAACCCAAAATGCTTAGCAGATAAGCAGCACCAACCCGCCGCAATCCGATCCCGGATGCGCCATGAGCGCGAGTGATAAGGAGCAACGCGATGACGATGCTTCCTGCCGATGGTTCCTGCGTTACCGGGTCGCAAAGCCCGCAACCGGTGAGCGGTCTGGAAAAAGTCCTGCGGGGTCTTTCCGTCTTCACCATGCTGATGACGGTACCGCAGGTGCTCACCATTTGGGTCGGCCGTGATGCCGGCGGCGTCTCCCTCGCATCCTGGGTGTCCTATCTTCTGTCCGCATGCCTGTGGTTTGTCTACGGCATCCAGAAGCACGACAAGACGATCTATCTTCCCAGCCGACGCAGGCAAGATAGATCGTCTTGTCGTGCTTCTGGATGCCGTAGACAAACCACAGGCATGCGGACAGAAGA
>DATHJM010000195.1:0-3682 GCA_035489775.1 Burkholderiales bacterium | reverse complement strand
CGCCACGGATGTTTCCGAAGCAGCCCTCACCCTCGCGCGGCGGAACGCGCGCGACCACGGGGCCGATATCGACTTTGTCCTCAGCGACTGGTTTGCTGCGCTCGGAACGGAGCAATTCGACCTGATCGTGTCAAATCCGCCTTACGTCGCGGCGGGAGACGCGCATTTGGAACAAAGCGACGTGCGCTTCGAGCCGCGACTTGCCCTGATCGGCGGCGAGGACGGGCTTGCCTGCATCCGGGAAATCGCCGAGCGCGCGCGGAACCGGCTCCGTCCAGGCGGCGGTTTGCTTTTGGAGCACGGATACGATCAGGGAGATCGCTGCGTCGATCTGTTCAGCTCGCTGGGTTACGCCGAAGTCGCCGACTTTCATGACCTCGCGGGATGGCCGCGTGCGTGCGCGGGTGTTTGGCGCGGTTGACCGCCTTCAGGGCGAGCAGTACAATTCCCGACAGTTTTTATCAGGTATTTGAGGACCAATCATGGACGCGCAAGAACGCATCAAGCAGCAAGTCACCGGCAATCCGGTCGTTCTCTATATGAAGGGGACCCCGCAGTTTCCGCAGTGCGGCTTCTCTGCCAACGCGATGCAGATCCTGAACGCCTGCGGAGTCAAGGAAGTCTTTACCGTCAACGTGCTCGAAGAGCCGGAAATCCGACAAGGCATCAAGGAATACGCCAATTGGCCCACCATCCCGCAGCTCTACGTCAACGGAGAGTTTGTCGGCGGCTCCGACATCATGCGCGAGATGTATCAGTCCGGGGAGTTGCAGAAGCTTCTCACCGGAGAAAAAACCCCCTCCTAGCTGAAAGATCGATTGCCTTACCGCAGCTCCGCAAGCAGGCGCTCGATCATCCGCTCGGCCTGCGCCGCGTAGCCGCCGCCGAACAGATTCGCGTGGTTGAGCACGTGGTACAGGTTGTACAGCGTCTTCCTGACTGCGTAACCTTGAGTCAGGGGCGCGGCTTCCCGGTAAGCGGAATAGAAAGCCCGCGGAAATCCGCCGAACAGCTCGGTCATGGCAAGGTCTGCCTCGCGGTCTCCCCAATAAACTGCCGGATCGAAAAGAACCGGCGTGCCGTCGGCCAGAAACCCTGCATTTCCACTCCATAGATCGCCGTGCAGAAGCGAGGCAGCAGGCGCGTGTTCAGAAAGCAGCCGGGGCAGCGCTTCGCCAAGCTGGTCCCCCTTTCCCAGGAGACTTTTCCCGAAGCCGTTTTTCCTCGCCAGGTCGAGCTGAGGTCGGAGCCGCGCCTCGCGCCAGAAATCACCCCACGACGGCGAGAACCGATTGAACTGCGGCGTTCTCCCGATGTAGTTGTCCCGTCGCCAGCCGAAGAATTCGCCGCGGATTGAATGGACGATGGCGAGCGAGCGCCCCAGAGCCGCGTAATCGCCGTTTCCGCGCAAGTCCAGATGCTCGAGCACGAGGAACGCTGCCTCGCCCGCTTGCCCTCGGCACAGCGGGGCCGGAACCCGGGCGCCGGCTGCGGCCAGCGCCGCGAGACCGTCGGCCTCTGCGGCGAAGTTGTCGAGCTGCGAGCGTTCGTTGATTTTCGCGAAATATCTGCGGCCGCCGCCCTCGAGTATGAAGCACCGGTGGACGCAACCTCCCGCGACAGGCGTCGTGCGCTCGATTCGGAACGAGCCCGCGACATCTGAAACGGATGTCTGCAGTGCGGCGAGAAGCTCTCCCGATGGGCTTCCCATCACTGCGGGATCACGGTGCCGGGTCGGCCTTCAGCAATCTGCGTGCGCGCTTGATCGCGGCACGCACCTGCGCCGGCGCGGTGCCGCCGACATGCGAACGGCTGGCCACCGATCCTTCAAGCGTGAGCACGCGATAGACGTCTTTTTCCACTTTGGAGGAGAAGCGGCGCATCTCCGCGAGCGGCAACTGCTCCAGACCCAGCCCCGATTTTTCGGCGAAGCGCACCGCCCGCGCCACCGCTTCGTGAGCGTCGCGAAACGCGAGCCCCTTTCCTACCAGGTAGTCGGCGAAGTCGGTCGCCGTGGCGAAGCCCTCTTCCGCCGCGGTTCGCATCGCATCCGCATTGACGCGGATGCCCGGGATCAACTCGGCGAAAACGGCGAGGGTGTCGCGCAGGGTATCGACCGCGTCGAACAGGGCCTCCTTGTCTTCCTGATTGTCCTTGTTGTACGCAAGGGCTTGTCCCTTCATCAGGGTGAGCAGCGCGACGAGATCGCCGGCGACCCTCCCGGTCTTGCCGCGCGCGAGTTCTGGAACGTCGGGATTCCTTTTCTGGGGCATGATGGACGAGCCGGTGCAAAAGCGATCCGCCAGGGCGACGAAACCGAAGCGCGGATTGCTCCAGAGGATCAGTTCCTCCGAAAAGCGCGAGAGATGGACCATCGCAAGCGCCGCGCAGGCGCAGAATTCGATCGCGAAGTCGCGATCGGAAACCGCGTCCAGGGAATTTTGGCTCACCGTCTCGAACCCCAGCTCGCGTGCGACCTTCGCGCGGTCGATCGGAAAGGAGGTTCCGGCAAGCGCCGCGGCCCCGAGCGGGAGGCAGTTCACGCGCCGCCGGCAGTCGGCAAGGCGCGAGCGGTCGCGCTCGAGCATCTCGAAATACGCGAGCAGATGATGCCCGAAAGTCACCGGTTGAGCGACCTGCAGGTGGGTGAAACCGGGCATCACGGTGGCGGCATGTCTTTCCGCCTGATCGAGCAGCGCCCGCTGCACCTTTCGCGCGAGGCCCCTGATCTCGTCAATCGCCTCGCGCAGCCACAGACGCAGGTCGGTTGCGACCTGGTCGTTGCGCGAGCGGGCGGTGTGCAGGCGCTTGCCCGCCTCCCCGGCGAGAGCGATCAGCCGCCGCTCTATATTGACGTGGACGTCCTCGGCCGCGAGCGACCAGCGAAACCGTCCCGTTTCGATTTCGCGGGAGATCCTGGAGAGGCCGAGCTCGATCGCTTTGAGATCCGCCGCCGTCAGAATCCTAACGGCACGGAGCATGCGCGCGTGCGCGAGCGACGCCTGGATGTCCTGGGGCGCGAGGCGCCGGTCAAAACGGACCGAGGCGGTGTAGCGCTCGACGAGCTCGGATACCGGTTCGGCGAACCGCCCGGACCAGAGTTTCTTGCCGGGTTTGGGTTTCGCTGCCATGGTTGACTGTAAAATGCCCGAAGTCGTGAAGCGCGCGGTACATCACCGCAAGCGTCGACTTTTGCGTCCGTACGAAAGTGCAAAGTATACGGCAAAACGACCTGCCCGACGCCCTGCCGGACTTCCGCAATCTGGGCGTGATCTCGCGCATCCTGCTTTCCGTCAACGTGCTCGCCCTGCTTTTCGCTCTGGCACGCTCGCGGGAGATCGGCGAGTTCGCCGAAAAAGTCAGCGAGATCGCAGGTTCGCTCGAACCGATATTGCTGGTCGTGGTGATCGTGCTTTACGCGGGGTCCACCCTGCTCGAGCGGCTCGCGTACCTTCACGGCCTGCTTGCGGTGTTTGCGGTCGTGCTTGCTGTCACTGCTGCGCTCTTCCCCTTCCAGACCCTGCTCGGCGGAAGTGGTGGGTGGCGCGAACTCGCCTGGAGCCTTGGTCACGCGACCCTGGGAACGGGAGCGATCGCGTGGTATTTTCATCTCCGCAACCGAGCCTTTTCGCCGGCGATTTCCGAGGCGCGGTTGCAGGCGCTTCAGGCGCGAATCCGTCCG